>JAKAMV010000748.1 GCA_021812735.1 Chloroflexota bacterium
GCACGGCCGCGCGGCGCGGCCCTTGGGGGCATTCCCACATCCTCGTCGACGCCATCCTGGCCTGCCGCGCGCCGGACGGGTCCAAGGACTCTTGGCGGGAGGACGGCCTGTTCTGACAATCGGCGCCACAGGGGGGTGGGTCGATGTCAAGCGACCGTTTCCATGCCCAGCGTGGTGCGCTGGCCGTGCTGCTTGCCGGCGGCTGGATGCTCGGCTTGGCCGCGCAGGTCGCGGTGCGCCTCTGGACCGGCTTCATGGATGTTACGCCGCCGCAGATGCTGCTCGGCCTGTTGCTGTGCGCCGGCTCCGGCGCGCTCGTCCGCCTCGGCGATCGGACGCGGGGTCCCCGGCGCGGCGCATTGGCGGGCGTCGCGATGGTCGCCTCGGTCATTCTCGGCTACGCGGTTCTCACGGCGCTCCTCTGGAAACCCGCGTGGTCGGGTGGTGAGGGGGAGACCCCGCAGACCCTGCTCCTGGAGGCGCCGTTCTGGATCGGCGTGCCGCTCGTCGTGGCGGCGGCCTGCGGGGCGCTCGGCTGGTACGCAGCCGACCGGCTGGCCGGGCGCCCGGGATCGACCATCGTCTCCCGCTGAGTCCTGTCCGGCCACTCCCCGTCGGCGCGGCGGCGATCATTCTGGGCGTCGGCGGGCTCCTCGAGGCGCGATAGGCCCCGCTGACGTCCTGCCCGCCGTTCTCGACCCAGCCGGTCCACGGCGCGCACCACCATCCGAGGAAGCCGTCGCGGGCGATGCCGCGACGTCGGCGGCCGACGCGCGTCTGACCACCCCCTGGCATGACGCCTATCGTGCGGGTGCGGGACGCGACGCGTTCTCACCGAGACGCGGCCTGGTCTCCCAGCGATGGGCCTACGACACCCAGCGTGCCTGCACGGCGTTCGACACGGCGGCCGGGTGGGCGGCATCGGCGGCGATGTGCGCCTGGAAGGAGAGCCAGGCCGCCGACTGCGCGCGGTAGCAGTACGTCACGACGCCCTGCGCGTCGGCGATCCGCCCGGTGTGCGGCGAGAACGCGGACCAGCGTCCGTCGGACCCCTTCATGGCGATCCAGATGCCGACGTGCGCGCCGGCGAGCGCCGGGCTGGTCGCGATCCTGAGCGTCACGTACCGGCCCGCCCGGACGACCCTGGTCGAGAGCGTGAAGGGCCCGCTCGGCGCCATGCCCGTCGCCGACGCCTGGTGGAGCGCGAGCTGTGACTGGGGCGGGGAGATGATCAGGCCGATCCAGGCGGCGGGGCTGGTGGACACCATGTCCCAGGCCGAACCCGCAGCGATCGCGCGCGCCCCGCTGGCGGCGATCCGCAGGGGCTGCTCGCAGGTTCCGGGCCAGGGCGTCGAGGGGAGCGCGGCGCGCGTCCAGTGGACGAGGTCGGGCGTGGTCCAGACGATCGGCGTGCAGTCGTCCGCGCCGTTGGGCGCCCAGCCGGCGGCGATCCAGCCCGCGCCGAACGGCACGACGTTGCCGACGCGGTCGGCGGATTCGGTACGGGCGGTCAGGAACGAGGTCCGCTCCCAGCTCGACCCGTCGAGGGACGACCACACCGCGGTGCCGTAGTGCGTCGCGTCGGTGTACGGCGCGACAATCAAGAAGCGCCCGCCTGCGACGCTGAGGGTGGCGCGGGTGGCGTCCATGCCGGCCGGGAGCGCGACCCGCGACCAGCGCAGGCCATCGCTCGTGACGAGGAGGCGCCCCGCCGACCCGGACGTGCCGACGGCCACCGCCCGCCCCGTGCTCGCCGCGAGGCTCCGCGGGTAGAAGCCCAGCAGGGAGGACTGTGCGGGCGCCGCGCTCCAATCCGTGCCGTCGGTCGAGTTCCACGCCTGCGTGGAGCCTCCTGCCCAGACGATCCCCACGAAGCCACCGATGCCGGGCGCGAGGGCGACGCGGCGCGGGTCGGAGATGCCGCCGGTGCTCGCCGGTCCGCTCGTCGCGCGCGTCCAGTTCGCCCCGTCGGACGAGTACCAGAATCCGCCGGCGAGGCTGCTCGCCACGAACACGCCCCCGTGCGCGGCGAGGGCGCTGAATCCGGGGTCCGCACCGCCGACGGGGTGCTCGGTCCAGGTCGCGCCGCCATCGGTGGAGACCCAGCTCGCGGCGCTGCCGTACCCAGGCTTCGAGAGGATGCCGTAGTCACTTCCAACTGCCACGAGGCCCTGGGGCCCGGCGGCCACTCCGTCGAGGGAACCGCCGAAGAAGCCGTCGCGATAGGGCGGGTAGGGGCCGTTCACGACGGGCACGTTCTGCGCCGTCCAGGCAATCGTCGTGCCGCCCACGTAGGGCGTCGTGGCGCTCGTGCCCGGAATGGGCGCGGGCGCGGCGGATGAACCCGCGCTCTCCGGGGACACGCTGGGGCTCGCGTGGTTGGCGATTGCGAGCGTTCCCGTCACCGCGGGCGACGGCGAGAGCAACGCCAGCGCGACACCCAGCGCGAGAAACTTGCTCGTCATGACTGGCGCGCGATCGCTGACCGGGCCCGATGCGCGATGGCCCGCCGCACCTCGCCGGGCCACCAGGGGTGGAGGAACGGGCCCACCGCCACCACGACGAACGCCAGCGCGCCGAACGCGGCGATCCACGCGACGATGTCGATCGCGTTCTCATCTCCGACCCGCTCGGGGGACGGACCTCCCCGAAGCCGATTGCGCCCGACATGTTTCCCGCGCATGCGCGCCTCCTGCGGTCGGTCCCCGGCCCTACTGCACCAGACCCACGTCGTAGAACCCGGGCAACGTCCCGTGGTGCAAGGCCGCCCAGCCGAGGTAACCGGCGAGCGTGACGAGCGAGGCCACCAGGAAGAAGGTCAGGACCGCAGGGTTCCCGGCCCTCCGTCGGCGCACGAGCCCGCTCCAGCCGAGCAACGCGATCGACGCCGGGATGCCCAGCGCCGCCGTGCCACCCTCCACCGTCACGATGAAGAACGTCGCTCCGTGGATGAACCCCGCCACGCCGCTGACCGCGCCGCCCCGGCCCACCGCGCCGCCACCTGCAGCGCTGCTCTGGCCTGATCGCTTGTTTCCGGACTCGGGCCCGGCGGGCCGACCGTGAACGGTCGCGGCAATCAGGAGGAGGAGCGACACCGCCACCCACGCCGCGTGCCACATCCAGTGGCTGAGCACCTCGTCAAGCCAGTAGTCCAGGTCACCTGGGACGCTCCCGTAGAAGGCTTCCGCCGCCGAGTGCGACGGGAAGGCATCCCCGATCGCATTCGCCGCCAGGTGCATCCCCTGCCCCTCGCTCCAAGCAGCGGCAGCGATCAGGAACGCCAGGAGGCCTCGCCGCCCCAGCCCGCCCTCGAGGTCGAACACGAGCCATGCCAGCGGCATGGCGACGAGGGGCGTCAGGAGATCGGTCGCCTCCTGGAGGGTGAATGCCCGCGGCGGCCCGACGGACGCCTTCAGGAACGGTGGCACCAGCGTGAGCAGCGCGACTGCGGCGGCGTACGCGAGCAGCGCGGCGGGCAACCTCGACGAAGCGCCCGCCTCCGCGGCGGCTGCCACCCGCCGGACGAACAAGCGGTCCGAGGCATCGCTCCGGCCGGCCCCGGGCGTCCCCGTCACCCGCTGCACCGTCATCGCACCCCCCGCAACGGCTGCATCGACGGTACGGGGAACCGCGTGCGCTCGAAAGAGCCATCTGGACCTCACCCCACGCGGGCGGCCGCCGACCCACGGCGCAGCGTCGTGCGCGTCCCTGCTTGGATAGGGTGGCGTGCTCGATCTGCGGCCGACGACGACGCTCGCCATCGACTGCGGGCCCGGGTGTTCCCGGCCACGCAGGGCGACCACACCAGGCGTCCTCGACACCGAGCGCATGGCTGGACGCAACGTGGGCCGAGAACCGCCCTGGATTCCGTGGAGACTCGGACGGTTGGAACGAGGCGGTCGCGGTAGCCGCCAGGTCGCCGATCGCAGCCCCTGGCATCACCTCGGTGTCGACGAGCGCAGCATCAGCCCGCCGATCGTGCCGAACATGGGTCTGGACAAACGGTGCCTCGACCCCATGCTTGATGAGGTCGGTTTGGTCGGGGCGAGAGGGCTCGACCCGACAAACCGGGCGCCCAGGCCGCGCGTGTGCGTTGCGCGAGCAAAGCCGGTGGCAGTAAGCTTTGCTCATGAACCTGCGAGTAAAGGTCAAGCGCCAGCGCGGCTACACCCGCGTAAGTGACAAGCACCAGGTGACGATCCCTCACGACGCGCTCGAGGCGGCGGGCATCCGCACCGGCGATCGCCTGCGGGCGGAGGTGCGCGGCCCCGGGGAAGTCGTGCTTGTGCGCGACGTTGACCCGGTTGCACGCTTTGCCGGGGCGCTCACCGACGTGTACCCGGCGGGCGAGCTCGACGAGCTGCGGCGAGAGTGGACCTGACCGTTCTCGACGCCGGCGTGGTCATCGCCGTGCTCGACGCGACCGACGCGCACCACGCCGCCTCGGTCCGCGTGGTCCATGAGGCCGTCAGCCGCGGAGACAGGCTCGTGCTCCCGGCCTCGGCGTACGCCGAGTGCCTCGTGGCACCCTGCCGTCGAGGGAAGGAGGCGGTCGACACCGTCGACGCCTTCGTGGACGCGTTGCCTGCCGTCGTCGAGCCGATCACCAGGGCGATCGCCGCCCAGGCCGCGGACCTGCGCGCGCGTCACGGTACGCGGTTGCGACTGCCCGATGCCCTCGTCGTCGCAACCGCGCTGGGCCTCAAGGCAACCCGGGTGGTCACCACGGATGCGGAGTGGCCCGATCTCCCCGTGCCCGTCGAGCTGATCTCGCCCGCGAGGCACTGAGCTGCGGATACGTGATCGCGTGTGGGCCCCGATCGACCTCTGTGCGGGAGGCATCCAGGATGGGAATGACGTTCAGAACTGGCCCCACCCCTGAGCGTGCAGTGATGCTCTGATTTGGCCCCACCCCCGACCCCCAGCGCCCCTACGCTCGGCTGCTGTCGAAGGCCGCTGAGCGAGGGTGGAGGAG
>JAKAMV010000045.1 GCA_021812735.1 Chloroflexota bacterium
GCTCGAGCTCGATCACCGTCTCGATGGCCTCGCGGGCGAGCACCTCGGCCGCGTCCTGGTCCACCAGGTAGTCGCCACCCTTGATGGTGTCGAACATGTGCCACTCCCAGTGGTCCTCCTCCTGGTTGCCCAGGGCGGCGCACACGCCTCCCTGGGCGGCGCCAGTGTGGGACCGCGTGGGATAGAGCTTGGTCAGGACCGCCGAATCGACGCCGGCCTTGGCCAGCTCGAGCGCGGCCCAGAGGCCGGCCCCGCCGGCGCCGACGACGATGGCGTCGTGCTCGCGGATCATGACGCCACCTTGACTGCGGCGGGGAAGGTCACGAGGGCGATCGTGCCCATCGCGAAGATGAGGAAGGCCGCCAGGTACAGCAGCATGGTGAGGACCATCTGCGTGCCGCCCTTGGTGTAGTCGCGGATGACCGTGCGCATGCCCATGAAGGCGTGGAACACCACGGCCGCGAGCATGAGCCAGTCAACGGTCCGCCAGGCCGCGCCGGACCAGCGCGCGGCGATCCAGTTCGCGTTCTGCACCGCCGGGTCGTAGATGAAGTGGACGATCGTGAAATGGGCCAGGACGAGGACGAACAGCCCGAGGGCCGTCAGCCGCATCAGGTACCAGATGGCGAGCTCGTAGCCGCCGCTCATCGGCCTGGGGGTCCCGGAACCGCTGATCCGTGCCATCGCGTCAGCCTCCGAACGAGAAGGGCGCGGCCAGCCCGAAGGCCGGGGCCATGATCTGGAGGACGAACGGGATGCCGATCACGACGAACACCACCCAGTTCGCGTACCAGAGCTGCTTGTGGTAGCGCGTCGTGGACGGCCAGAAGTCCATGATGATGATGCGCAGCCCGTTGAGGGCGTGGTACAGGACCGCCGCGCCGAGCGCGGTCTCGACCGTCCGGCCGGCGGGGCTCCCGTACAGCGACAGCAGGTCGTTGTACAGGGTGGCGTTCACGTTCGCCAGCCAGATGTCGAACACGTGGAGCAGGATGAACGCCCACACGGCGACACCCGAGATGCGGTGGAACGCCCAGGCGAGCATTCCCTCGCTGCCTCGATACCGAAACAGCATGGAGCCTCCTGCCTCCCAGCCCGCGGCGCGGGCGCTTGTGTGGCCCGGGCCCTCAGCCGAGCCGCGCGATGATGGCGTCAGCGAACTGGCTGGTCCCAGCCGGGCCGCCGAGGTCGTAGGTCGTGGCCTTTCCCTCCGCGATGACCTCGCGCAGGGCCTTCTCCACGCGGACCGCGGCATCCTGCTCGCCCAGGTGGCGGAGCATGAGCACGCCGGACAGGATCAGGGCCGTGGGGTTCGCCTTGTTCATGCCCGCGTACTTGGGCGCCGAGCCGTGGACGGCCTCGAACACGGAGGCCTCCGTGCCGATGTTGGCGCCGGGCGCCACGCCCAGCCCGCCGACAAGGCCCGCGCACAGGTCGCTGATGATGTCGCCGTAGAGGTTCGGCAGCACCATCACGTCGTACAGCTCGGGCTTCTGCACCAGCTGCATGCACATGTTGTCGACGATCCGGTCCTCGAACTCGATCTTGCCCTCGTAGTCCTTGGCCACGTGGGCGCAGGACTCCAGGAACAGGCCGTCCGAGAGCTTCATGATGTTGGCTTTGTGGACCGCCGTGACCTTGTGGCGGCCGTTGTTCAGGGCGTAGTCGAAGGCGAACCGGGCGATCCGCTCCGAGGCCTCCCGCGTGATGATCTTGATGCTCTCGGCGGCGTCACGGCCGACCATGTGCTCGATCCCCGCGTACAGGTCCTCCGTGTTCTCGCGCACGATGACGAGGTCCACGTCCTCGTAGCGCGTCTGGAGGCCCTTGATGGAGCGCGCGGGCCGGAGGTTCGCGTACAGGCCGAGGGTCTGGCGCAGGGTCACGTTGACGCTGCGGAACCCGGAGCCCACGGGCGTGGTGATGGGGCCCTTGATCGCGAGCTTGTTGCGCCGGATGGACTCGAGGACGTGCTCCGGGAGGGGCGTCCCGTACTTGGCCATGACGCCCTCGCCAGCGTCCTGGACCTCCCATTCGAACGCGACGCCAGAGGCGTCAAGGACACGGCGGGTGGCCTCCGCCAGCTCCGGGCCGATCCCGTCGCCGGGGATGAGGGTGACTCGGTAAGGCATGCCGGGCATTGTACCGGGCCGGAATCGGGCAGAAGGGACGACGAACGGACCAGCGCTCCCCTGCCGTTGCGCCCGACCTGACGCGACGCGGGCGGGAGTGCCGCATGGCCTGCCTCGCCGAGCCCGGCGGGCCCGCAAGCAGCCTGCCCCGGCGGGCTATGATCGGGACACTATTCCCGTCGTCAGGGTTCGGCCCTGCCCGCCTCCCGGAGGTCATGCCGCAGCGTGAAGATCCACGAAGCCGACGCCAAGTCGCTGCTCGTCGCCCAGGGCCTGCCCGTCCCGGCCTGGGCGGTCGCCCGAACCCCGACGCAGGCCCGCGAGGCTGCCGTCCGGTTCCTCGGCGACCCCGGCAACGCCACGAAGAAGGTCGTCATCAAAGCCCAGGTTCTGGTCGGAGGCCGGGGCAAGGCGGGCGGCGTCAAGCTCGCGTCCACCGCGGACGAGGCCGAGGACATCGCCGCCCAGATCCTCGCCCTCGAGATCAAGGGCCTCCCCGTGCGGCGCGTGCTGGTCGGTCCGGCCGCGGAGATCGTCAAGGAGTACTACCTCTCGGTGCTGCTGGACCGGGCGACCAAGCGCCTGATGTTCATCGGCTCCGCAGAGGGCGGCGTGGAGATCGAGCAGGTCGCGGTCGAGAACCCGGGCGCGATCGTCTACGAGCACGTTGACCCGCTGCTCGGCCTGCCGGACTACGCTGCCCGCCAGCTGGCGTTCAGGGTCGGCTTCGGGCCCCACTGGAAGGCCGCGGCCGCCATCGCCAAGGGCCTGCTCAAGACGATGCTGGCCAACGACGCGGACCTCGTCGAGATCAACCCGCTGGCCGTGATCCGCGAGCACAACGCGGACGGCACCCCCGTCGAGCGGCTGGTCTGCCTCGACGCGAAGATCACGCTCGACGACTCGGCCCTCGGCCGCCACGCCGGCCTGGAGGACCTCCGGGACCTCGATGCCGAGGACCCGGCGGACGTCGAGGCGCGACGCTACGACCTCACGTTCATCAAGCTCGACGGCGACATCGGCTGCATGGTCAACGGCGCCGGCCTGGCCATGACGACCATGGACCTCGTCAAGCGGGCTGGCGGCGGGCCGGCCAACTTCCTCGACATCGGGGGCGGCGCGAAGGCGGACCGCGTGGCCGCGGCCATGCGCCTGATCCTGGCCGACCCGAACGTCAAGGCGATCCTGGTCAACATCTTCGGCGGCATCACCCGCGGCGACGAGGTGGCCCGCGGGCTCATCGAGGCGCGCGCCCAGCAGGTGCGCGATGTCCCGATGGTCGTCCGGATCGTCGGCACCAACGCGGCCGAGGCCGCAGAACTGCTCGAGGCGGCCAAGTTCGTCACGGCCGACAGCCTCGACGAGGCCGCGGCCAAGGCCGTCGCGGCGGCGAAGGGAGCGGCGGCGTGAGCATCCTGATCGGGCGCGACACCCGCCTCGTCGTCCAGGGCATCACCGGTCGCGAGGGCGAGTTCCACAGCCGGGCGATGCTCGAGTACGGCACCCCGCTCGTCGCGGGCGTGACGCCGGGCAAGGGCGGCCAGACCGCCCTCGACGGCCGGGTCCCGGTGTTCGACACCGTGGCCGAGGCGGTCCGCCAGACCGGCGCCAACACGTCGTGCATCTTCGTGCCGGCCGGCGGCGCCCCGGACGCGGTCCTGGAGTCCGTCGCGGCAGGCATCCGCGTCGTCTTCTGCATCACCGAGGGCATCCCGGCGCTGGACATGATCCCGGTGGTCGAGAAGGCGCGGCTCGCCGGCGCGCACCTCATCGGGCCGAACTGCCCGGGGGCGACGTCGCCCGGGCGCGCCAAGGTGGGCATCATCCCCGGGTCCATCCACCGCGAGGGCCGCGTGGGCGTGGTGTCCCGGTCCGGCACGCTGACCTACGAGGCGGTCCAGGCCATGACCGACGCCGGCCTCGGGCAGTCCACCTGCGTGGGGATCGGCGGCGACCCGGTCATCGGGACGCAGCACATCGACGTGCTCCGGCTGTTCGCCGAGGACCCGGAGACCGACGCCATCGTCCTGATCGGCGAGATCGGCGGCGCGGCCGAGGAGGAGGCGGCGGCCTGGGCGGCCGAGCACCTGCCGGACGTGCCCAAGGTGGCGTTCATCGCGGGCAGGACGGCACCCGAGGGCAAGCGCATGGGCCACGCCGGCGCCATCATCTCGGGCGGCAAGGGCACGGCCGCGTCCAAGGTGGCGGCACTCGAGGCGGCGGGCTTCCTCGTCGCGGGCTCCCCCACCGAGTTGCCCAAGCTGCTGCGCGAGGCCGGCTACCGGGGCTGACGCCCCGCGCGCCGCTCCCGGGGAACGGGCGGCTGGGCACCGTCATGGACGTGATCGCGGGCGGCCAGCGCGACATCGTGCTGGCGCTCGCGGCCGAGGCCGTCGCCGGAGGCGGCCGTCGGCCGGGCTGTCTCTGCGCAAAGACAGCACCTCGCACCGCCGCCCCGACGGTCGCGCGGGCGCCGAACGGTCAGTAGCCGAGCGCGGCCCACGCCGGGCCGCCCGGCGCCTCGATGAGCTCCACGAGCACGCCCTGGCAGGAGCGCGGGTGGAGGAACGCCACTGGGCCCTCCCCTCCCTTCCGGGCGACCGTGTCGATCAGCTCGATCCCGTCCATCTCGAGGCGCATCAGCGTCTCGGCGATGTTCGGCACCTCGAAGCAGACGTGGTGGAAGCCCTCGCCCCGGCTGGCGAGGAAGCGGGCGACGCCGGTGGTGTCGTCGTCGGGCTGGACCAGCTCGACCTTGCTCTCGCCCACGGGCAGGAACGCGATGGTCACCCGGTCCTGCTCGATCGGCTCGACCAACGCCACGGGCAGGCCGAGCGTGTCGCGCCACAACCCCAGCGAGGCGTCGATGCTGCGGACGACGACGGCGACGTGGTGGATGCGGCCGAGGCTGCGGATGCTCTCCGGCACGCTGGCGGCGGGGTCGGTCATGGCGCTGCCTCCTCAGACGGTGATGAGCTCGCGGTGGGTGCCCCAGACCGAGCGCAGCCGGTCGGCGATCTCCCCGACCGTGGCGTACGCCGCGACGGCCTCGATGATCGGCTCCATCAGATTGGCGTCGCCCCGCGCGGCGTCCTCGAGCCTGGCGAGGCTGGCCGCCCACGCGGAGGGGTCACGGCCATCGCGAACGCGCCGGAGCCCCGCGACCTGGCGACGCTCCCCGTCCGGATCGATGCGCAGGATCGAGGGCCGCGGCCCGGGGTCGTCGTCCCGGAACTTGTTCACGCCCACCACGATCCTCTCTTCGCGCTCGATCTCGCGCTGGACGCGATAGGCGGACTCCTGGATCTGCCGCTGCTGGAAGCCCGACTCGATCGCCGCGAGGGTCCCGCCCATCGCGTCGATCTCCGCGAGATAGGCCGTCGCGGCCGCCTCGAGCTGGTCGGTCAGCGATTCCACGAACCAGCTGCCGGCCAGGGGGTCCGGCGTCTCGGTGACCCCGGCCTCGTAGGCGAGGATCTGCTGGGTCCGGAGCGCCAGCCGCGCGGACTCTGCTGTGGGCAGCGCCAGTGCCTCGTCGCGCGAGTTGGTGTGGAGGCTCTGCGTCCCGCCCAGCACCGCGGCCAGCGCCTGGAGCGTGGTGCGGACCACGTTGTTGTCGATCGACTGGGCCGTCAGCGACGAGCCGGCCGTCTGCGTGTGGAAGCGGCACATCAGCGACTTGGGGTTCCTCGCCCCGAAGCGGTCCCGCATGATCCGCGCCCACATGCGCCGGGCCGCGCGAAACTTGGCCACCTCCTCGAACAGCTCGGACCAGGCCGCGAAGAAGAACGAGAGCCGCGGGGCGAACTCGTCCACGGCCAGGCCGCGCGACGCGGCCGCCTCGACGTACGCGATGCCGTCCGCCAGCGTGAACGCGAGCTCCTGGGCGGCCGTCGCCCCCGCCTCCCGCATGTGGTAGCCGCTGATGCTGATCGTGTTCCACTTGGGGAGCTCGCGAGACGCGAACTCGAAGACGTCGGTCACCAGGCGCATCGACTGCCGCGGCGGGTAGATCCACGTGCCCCGGGCGATGTACTCCTTGAGGATGTCGTTCTGCGTCGTGCCGGAGACGCCGGCCCGCGCCACACCCTGCCGCTCGGCCGCCGCGACGTAGAGGGCCAGCAGGATGGGAGCGGTGGCGTTGATGGTCATCGAGGTGCTGACCTCGCCCAGCGGGATCTGGTCGAACAGCGCCTCCATGTCGGCCAGCGAGCTGACAGGGACGCCCACCCGGCCCACCTCGCCCTCCGCCTCGGGCGCGTCCGAGTCGTAGCCCATCTGCGTCGGGAGGTCGAAGGCGACCGACAGGCCGGTCTGGCCCTGCTCGAGCAGGTAGCGGAACCGCTGGTT
Source organism: Chloroflexota bacterium (assembly GCA_021812735.1). Next base: position 6,483 of record JAKAMV010000045.1, read on the forward strand.
CGTCTCCGCGGCAGTCGCGAAGCCGGCGTACTGCCGCATCGTCCAGAAGCGGGAGCGGTACATCGTGGCCTGGACGCCCCGGGTGAACGGGAACTCGCCCGGCAGGCCCAGGTCCCGGGCCGGGTCCAGCCCGGCGACGCTCGACGGCGTGTAGACGTCCTCGATCGGCAGCTCGGACGTGGTCGCGAACAGCGCCTTGCGCTCAGCCGAGGCGGCAACCGCCTTGGCGCGGGTTGACGACCGCCAGCGCTCCACCTCCGGGTCGATCGCGGCGGTCGGGCCGGCCTCCCGTTCGGCGTTGGCCGGCGCGGTCTCGTCTTTGCTCACCCAGTCCTCCGTCAGCTGATGACCACCAGCAGGTCGCCGATCTCGATCGTGGCGCCAACCGCCACGCCGAGGCGCTCGACGGTGCCGTCCCGCGGCGACCGCAGCTCGTTCTGCATCTTCATGGCCTCGACCACCAGCAGCTGCTGGCCCGCCGTGACGGTATCGCCGGCTGCCACCGACACGGCCACCACCTTGCCCGGGATGATCGCCTTGACCTGCAGCGGTCCGCTGTGCGCGCTGGCGGCGCGACCCTTGCTGGCGCGCTCCCGCAGCGACGCGGTCCGCTCCGACTCCGTTTCGACCACGAAGCGAAAACCGTCCACCAGCACCTCGCGCGCTCGGGCCCCGCCATCACCGGGCCCCTCCGCTTCGAGAACGACACGGCGCGCTTCGTCGCCCTCGACGAGCACGTACCGCCCGCCCCCCAGCGCCCGGAGAGACGTGTCGCTCGGCGCGCCGTCGAGCAGCGTCTGTCTTTGCGCAAGGACACCCGGCGCGGCGGCCTCCTGCGCCGGGGCCATGGCGGCGCCGCCGAGCGGACCGCGGCCGACCGTCGGGTTGGTCATGCGAAGCGGTTCCGCGGCGAGCGCCACCCGGAGCGCCGGCTCGTCGCCCACGCGGGACAGGGCGCCAAGCCGTGCCCGCACCGCCCGGGGATCGGGCTCCGGGACGCGGTCGGGCGCCGTGACGGGCGATGCCCCGTCGTGGTTGGGCGTCAGCTCGGCCATCGGTCCACTCCCCCTGCTCGTCCTCCGTTCCGCCAGCCGTTGTGCCCGGCCGGGCGCGGACCGCCATCCCACGGCAATGCCTCGGATGCGCGCATGCCTGCCGGCGCGCCATCCGCCAGGACCGACGCCAGGCCGGCGGCCGCCAGTGCGCGGCGCACTGCGGCAGCCCGCGCGGCGTCGCCGTCCCAGTGCTCCTCCACCCATCCGGTCGAGAGGCGGCCCTCACGGAACGCCGCGCTCGACGCCACCAGCTGGTGGAACGGCAGCGTCGTCTGCACGCCGCCGATCTCCGTCTCGCCGAGCGCGCGGCGGAGGCGGTCGATCGCCGAGTCCCGGTCGTGGGCGTGGACCATGAGCTTCGCGATCAGGTTGTCGTAGTCCGCCGGGATGCGGTCACCCGGCTCGATGTGCGTGTCGATCCTGACGCCTGGCCCGCTGGGCATCACCCACCTCCCCACGCGCCCCGGCGTCGGCGCGAAGGCCCGGGCGGGATCCTCGGCCGAGATGCGCACCTCGATGGCGTGGCTGGCCGGCAGGGCCGCGCGCTCCCCCGCCGCCAGCACCTCGTCGCTGAGGGCGTGCCCGGCCGCGATCCGGAACTGCTCCCGGACGATGTCGACACCGGAGACCAGCTCGGTCACGCCGTGCTCCACCTGGAGCCGCGTGTTGACCTCGAGGAACCAGAAGTTGCCGTCGGGATCGTGCAAGAACTCGCAGGTCGCCGCGTTGCGCAGGCCGGCGGCAGCGCCTATCGTCACCGCCAGGCCGTGGAGGTGTCGGCGCTGCGCCTCGGTCAGCCCGGGCGCCGGCGCCTCCTCGACGAGCTTCTGGTGGCGACGCTGAAGCGAGCAGTCGCGCTCGCCGAGGGCCACGACGCGACCGTGGTGGTCGGCGAGCAGCTGCACCTCGATGTGCCGGGCCGGGAGGATCTCCCGCTCGAGGTACACCGAGCCGTCACCGAACGCCGAGAGCGACTCGCGCGACCCGGCGACCAGCGAGGCCGCCAAGTCCTCCTCTCGGACGACCCGCCGCATCCCCCGGCCGCCACCGCCCGCCGCGGCTTTCACCAGGAGCGGGAAGCCGATGCCCCGGGCCGTCGCAATCAGTTCGGCGACCCGGTCCGGGTGGTCAACGGGCGCCGGCTCCAGGGTCCCGGGCACAGACGGCACGCCCACCCTTGCGGCCAGCCGTCGCGCGTGCAGCTTGTCCCCCAGCTGCTCGATGGCATCGGAAGACGGACCGACGAACACGATGCCCGCCTCCTCCGCCGCCCTTGCGAATGCCGCCCGCTCCGCGAGGAACCCGTAGCCGGGATGGATCGCCTCCGACCCGGTGGCTCGGGCGGCCTCGATCACCGCGTCGATTCGCAGGTAGCTCTCCGACGGGGCGGCCGGCCCGATTCGGACGGCGCGGTCGGCGAGCCTCACATGGGCGGCCTCGGCGTCTGCGTCGCTGTAGACCGCGACCGCCTCCATGCCCATCTCCCGACAGGCCCGGATGATCCTGACAGCGATCTCGCCGCGATTGGCGATCAGCACGCGCCTGAAGGGCGCTTCCTGGGTGGTCATCGAATGCTCCCGGCAAGGGCGTCTTTGCGCAAAGACGAGCGACGCGGGTCAGAGCGGGATGTTGCCATGCTTCTTCCGCGGGTTGGTGTCGCGCTTGTCCGCGAGGATCTCCAGGGCGCGAACGAGTCGCGGTCGGGTCTCGCGGGGCAGGATGACCTCGTCGATGTAGCCGCGGGCGGCGGCCACGTACGGGTTGGAGAACTCGGTCTCGTACTCCGCGACGAGTCGCCTCCGCTCCGCGGCCGGGTCCTCGGCGTCGGTGATGGCGTCCTTGAAGATGATGTTGACGGCGCCCTCGGCGCCCATCACGGCGATCTCCGCGGTGGGCCAGGCGAAGTTGAGGTCCCCCCGAATGTGCTTGCTGCTCATCACGTCGTACGCGCCGCCGTACGCCTTGCGGGTGATGACGGTCACCTTGGGCACGGTCGCCTCGCAGTAGGCGTAGAGCAGCTTCGCGCCGTGCTTGATGATGCCGCCGTGCTCCTGCGCCACGCCGGGCAGGAAGCCAGGGACGTCCACGAACGTGACCAGCGGCACGTTGAACGCGTCGCACGTCCGCACGAACCGCGCGGCCTTGACCGACGCGTCGATGTCCAGCGCGCCGGCCAGGTGGGCCGGCTGCTGGGCGACGATGCCCACCGACCGGCCCCCGATCCGCGCGTAGCCGATGATGATGTTGCCCGCCCACTCGGGCTGGATCTCCAGGAACGCGCCGTCGTCAACGACGCGCCGCAGCACGTCGTGCATGTCGTACGGCTTGAGCGGATCGTCCGGCACGACGGCGTCGAGTTCCGCGTCCATGCGATCCGCCGGATCGCGCGTGGGAACGAGCGGGACGTCCGCGAGGTTGTTCTGCGGCAGGTGCGAGAGCAGCCGCCTGACCTGCTCCAGCGCCTCGCCCTCGTCGCGAGCGGCGAGGTGCGCGACGCCGCTCCGTCCGGTGTGGACGCCGGCGCCGCCGAGCGCCTCGGAGTCCACCTCCTCGTGGGTCACGGCCTTCACGACGTTCGGGCCCGTGACGAACATGTAGCTCGTCCCCTCAACCATGATCGTGAAGTCCGTTATCGCCGGCGAGTACACCGCTCCCCCGGCGCACGGGCCCATGATCACGGAGATCTGCGGGACGACCCCCGATGCCATGACGTTGCGCAGGAAGATCTCCGCGTACCCGCCGAGCGACGCGACGCCCTCTTGGATGCGGGCGCCGCCGGAGTCGTTGAGGCCGATGACCGGGGCACCGACCTTCATCGCCAAGTCCATGATCTTGCAGATCTTCTCGGCGTACGCCTCCGACAGCGATCCGCCGAACACCGTGAAGTCCTGGCTGAAGACGAACACGAGGCGGCCGTCCACGGTGCCGTGACCGGTGACCACGCCGTCGCCGAGGAAGTGCTGGCGGTCGAGACCGAACTCGGAGGCGCGGTGCGTCACGAACGCGTCCAGCTCCACGAAGGAGCCGGGATCGAGCAGCAACTCCAGGCGCTCTCGCGCGGTGAGCTTGCCCCAGGCGTGCTGGCGCTCCACCCGGACGGGCCCTCCACCCTGTTGGGCCTCGGCTCGCATCCGCTCGAGACGCTCGATCCGCTCCGCATTGGTGGACACGCCAGGCGTACCTCCGGTCGTTGGGGTCGTCTTTGCACAAAGACGTCGGGGACCGCGCCATCATAGGTGGTCGGCATGCTCCGATGGCGAGAGCCGGACGGCACCGGATGCCGCCAGTGCCAGCGTCAGCGTTCCGACCGCGCGACATGGCCAGTCGAGGTGCTGCGGCCGATTCCGTGACCGCTGGGTGAACGCCAGGTGAATTCCTCGCAATCCTGCGTCGTTCGCGCGCCCGCCGATGCCGACCTATCCACAGAATGGTGCACAACCTCGGGTCGGTGTGGAAAAGGGGATCACCGGGGACCGAGTCCGCGCTGTAGCATTCGCCGCACCTCTGCACCGCATCCGCAGCCTGCAGACCACCCGAGGTGACGCCCTTGACGCACGTGATTGCGATCGCCAACCAGAAGGGCGGTGTCGGCAAGACGACGACCGCCATCAATCTGGCGGGTGCTCTCGCCGAGGAGGGCCGTCGCATCCTCCTCGTCGACATGGACCCGCAGGCGAACCTGACAGCCGGCGTGGGCATCAACCTGAACACCGTCTCGCGCTCCATGGCCGACGTGCTCGCCGATGGCCGGGCCACCCTCGGCGAGGTGATCCTGCCCACGGAGACGGCCGGCATCGACGTGGCGCCGGCGCACATCGATCTGGCCAGCACCGAAGGGGAGCTGTTCACCGCTCTCGGCCGGGAGTCGATCCTGCGCGACGCGATGCGCGACATGATCGACGCGTATGACTACGTGCTGATCGACTGCCCCCCGAACCTCGGCCTGCTCACCGTCAACGGGCTCGTGGCGGCGGACAGCGTGATCATCCCGGTGCAGACGCAGTTCTACGCCATGAAGGGGCTGAACAACCTGGTCAAGGTGATCGGCGCCATCCGCCAGAAGCTGAACCGGGAACTGCACGTGCTCGGCCTCCTGCCGACGTTCTTCGACGGCCGGACGAACCTGGCCAAGGACATGCTCGACGAACTGCGGATCGTCGGCGACCACCACGTGTTCAGCACCATCATCCGGACCAGCGTGAAGCTGGGAGAGGCGCCGCTCGTCGGCCGTCCGATCACCGCCTATGCGGGCTCCTCGGATGCGGCGAAGACGTACCGCGAGCTCGCCCGGGAGGTGATCGAGCTTGGCCAGGCCTGACTTCCGCGCCGCCGCTGCGCGACGTCTCTCGGAGGAGCGCGAGCTCTCCCCCGCAATCGTCAGTCTCCTCTCGCCCGAGAGGGCCCACCGGTCCACCGGCGTCAAGGTGGTCCCGGTGGACCGCATCGAGCCCAATCCTCAGAACCCGCGCATGGCTTTTGACGAGACCACGCTCGAGGAACTGGCCGCCTCCATCCGGGAGCACGGCGTCCTCCAGCCGGTCCTGCTGCGGCCGATCGACGAGAACCGATTCCAGCTCATCGCCGGCGAGCGCCGCTGGCGGGCGTCAAAGATCGCGGGCCTCCCGACGATCCCCGCCCTCGTGGAGGAAATCGACGACGCCACTGCGCTCGAGATCTCGATCATCGAGAACCTCCAGCGCGAGGACATCTCGCCTCTCGAGGAGGCGGTGATGTACGACCGGATGATCAAGGAGCACGGGTACAGCATCCGGCGGCTGGCGGAGAAGCTGGGCAAGGACAAGGGCTATCTGGAGAACCGCCTGCGGCTCGCGGACGCCCCAGTGGAGATCCGCGAGCTGGTGTCTTTGCGCAAGGACACGCTCTCGCACGCCTACGAACTGATGAAGGTCGCGGACCCCAGGAAGCGCAAGCGCCTGGCCGAGGCCGTGGCGCGCAACGAGCTCTCGCTGGTGAAGCTCCGCGAGCGGATCGAGGGGCGGCCGCGGCCCGCGAGCGCTGACGGGGCGGAGCCGGTGGCCGCCGCGGTGGCCCCGGAGGCCTTCGCGCCGCCTGCGCCGGACGTGCCGCAGGCGTCCGATGTGGGCTGGGCGCCCGCGACCTCGCACGAGGCCCTCAAGGACGACAGCCTGTTCGCGGCCAAGGCGCAGCTCAACGAGGCTGTCGAGGAGCTCCTCGGCGTGATCCGCGACCACTCCCTGCTCGACTCCATCGGGACCACCGACCGGGCCAACCTGGCGAAGTACCTAACGATCGCCAAGCTCCGGCTCGAGAACGCCATCGCCGTCGTCAGGAGCGGCGACCCCGACCGCTGAGCGCGCTCGGGCGACCGATCAGGTCGCCCGAGGTCACGGCTGGCAACGGAGCCGGCGCGGAGGGCGCCGGCTCTGCCGTTTCCGACCCGGCGCGGGTTGTCGCCCTGCCGCCCGCTGGGGCTCGGCCCCTCGGTCGCCTCACGCCGAGGCCGATGCCGCGGCCGCGCTGACGGCGTTGACCCAGGCCGCCGCCAGCAAGGCCAGCCCGACAGCTTGCACCTCCAGCGCGATCTCCCGGCCCGACGGCCCCCGGCGCGCCAGCACCAGGCCGATCCCGGCCCCTCCGATCGGCACCAGCGCCGCCAGGCCGACCAGGGCGAGCCACGGCCACGCCGCCCCGAGGCCCGCGCCGGACGCGACGGCCCAGACGCCCTCGAGCACCTGCACGAGGAGGACGACCGCGCCCGTTCCCGCGGGCCCCAGCTGGGCCGCCACGGACCCGGCGCCCGCCGCAGCGTCCGCCTCCAGGTCGGCCGCCGCACTGGCCATCGCCAGGGCGGCCCCACCGAGCGCGACCCCGGGCAGCAGGAGCAGCACGTCCGGCGGCAGCGCGCCGGCGGTCCCATACCAGCCGAACGCGGGCAGGAGCGGGGCGCCGAGGGCGGCGGGCAGCCACGAGAGCCAGGAGGGGCCGGCGCCGAGGCCATGCCAGATGCCCAGCGCCAGCACGGCCATGGCCATCAGCACCAGGGCCGGGCCGCCCGCCAGGGACAGGGCGAGGCCGCCACCTGCGCCGACGCCAACCGCGGCGAGGGCGGCTGGCCGGCGGGTTGCCAGGTGGACGGCGGCGCGCCAGCCGTTTTCCGGGACCGGCCCCGGCGGTCTGCTGCCGGTGTGGCGGAGGGCCCCGCCGACCACGAGCAGCAGCGCCATGGCGGCGCCGAGGGTCGCCGCGCGAGCTGCTCCCGCCCCTGCCGCCAGGGCCACCACGCCCACCACGAGGCCGCCCGGCAGCGCCGGGAACAGGCGAATCGGCCAGGCGGCGGCGACGAGGCGGCGACCGTCCCCACGGCCGGGCCATCCCCTCGGGACGGGTGGGATGACACCGGCCGACGCGCCATCTCGTGCCAGCGTTGGGGTCAGGGGCGCGCCTTCGGGTCGGGGTCCGGCCGGGCCAAGCGGGTGGGCCTGCCGGCGGGACGCCGCGCGACGGCGGCGATCAGACGTAGACGAGCTCGTCGAACGAGGCGACAAGATAGTCGACCAGCCGGGCACGGCCGTCGGCAACCTCTGCGCGGATCCCCGGGACAAGCGCCCACAAGGCAACCGCCGGCACCATGAGCCGGCCCTCCGCGTCTCGGCCGACCATTGCCGGTGGGCCCCCACCGGATGCGAACACACGTTCGAATTCGCGCTCCGTGAGCTTGGCCGCGGCCCGGAAGTCCTCGATCACGCGCAAGACGCCGCGGCGCACGGCGACGTCGCGCATCATCTCGGCGGCCCAGCTGTCGATCTGGGCATCGGGCTGATCTGCCAGGCGGGCGCGGTATTCGGTGCGGTCGGCTGAGAGGCCAGTGGCTCCCACGCAGGATCTCCAGACTGATGCGGTGACCTGTGCAGGATGCCACAGACGGCGGTCAGCCCGCGCCGCCTCCCGTCGATTCGAGCACCCCGAGCTTGCGCAGGTACGCGGCCCCATCGCCGTCGCCGAGCTCGGGCCGGGCGCCTTCCGGCCACTCGTTGAACCACTCGGTCAACTGCGCGAACCGCGCCCCCGGGCGGGGCGGATCCGGGAAGTCGGCGGTCATGGCGAGGAGCGCGGCCTCCACCGCGCGCGAGAGCGCTGCGACCGACCCGGGGCCGGCGCGCCCGGCCGGCGGGATTGGCTCGCCGACACGAACCCGGACACCCCGGCGGAATGCGAGCCACGACGTGCCGTTGATCGCGACCGGGATCACCGGCACCCGCGACCGGAGCGCGAAATAGGCGGTGCCGTCCTCGATCCGCGTCAGCTCGCGCTCGCCGCGGTGGATCCTCCCCTCCCCCGCGATCGCGATGACCCAGCCGCGCTCGAGGACCCTGGCCACACGGCGCGTCGTGGGCAGCAGGTCGGTCTTCTCGGGGCGGTACGGGATCCCGAAGCCCGCCCATGCCATCAGCCGGTTGCGGGCGCCCTTGGTCATGTCCGCCTCCCGGGGGCCGAACATCGCGTAGTGGGGCCGGGGCGGCAGCACCGCGATCAGGACCAGCGGGTCGATCCAGTTGAGGTGGTTGAAGCAGTAGATGGCCGGGCCGTCCGCCCAACGCTCAGCGTGCTCGACGCGGATGCGCAGGATGCCGCCCAGGACAAGCCGGCAGGCGAGCCGCAGCAGGCCGACGCGGAAGGCGCGGTGCTCGGGCTCGGGCAGCAGCATCTCGGGCATGCGCCGAGTATGGGCTCGGGGGCGGGAAGGCCGGGGGGAGCCGCGCGCGACCCGCGCTCAGGCGACCGGGAGAGGCGAGCCGGGGCCCCGGAGGCGGTCCGGGTTCACGTCGAGGAGACGCGCCACCACCAAGTCGGCCGCCTCGAACGCCGCGGCGGAGGGGGCGACGGCCTGGCTCGGGACGAGCACCACGAACGCGCCCGCGGCGCGGCCGGCAAGAACGCCGTTGGTCGAGTCCTCGATCACCAGGCACCGCTCGGCGTCAGCGCCGAGCCGACTCGCTGCGAGCCGGTACACGTCCGGGGCGGGCTTCCCCAGCCTCACCTCGTCGGCCGACACAGTGGCCCCGAACACAGCCTGCAGCCCGAGCAGATCCAGGGCCGCGGCGATGACCTCCCGGGGCGACGACGACGCGATGGCCACCGGGTAGCGAGCCGCGATCCGGCGGACCGCCTCCGGCGCGCCGGGGACGACGGCCACGGCGCCGGACCGGAACCGGGCCACGACGCCCGCCACGACCTCTGCCTTGATCTGCTCCGCAGGCACGTCCGCGCCGAGGCGCTGGCGCATGGTCTCGGACCACTGGCGCGAGTTCGCGCCCATCACCGCGAGCTGGTCCTCGCGCGTCCACGGTCTCCCGTGCGCGGCCGCATAGGCCGAGCGCACCTCGTCCCACTGGCCCTCGCTGTCAACGAGCACCCCGTCCATGTCGAACAGCACGGCATCGAAGTGGCGGTCGGGCTCGGCCATGGACAGAGCGTACCAACGACGGGCCGCTCGGGCCGCCGTGTCGGGACCCTTGTCACGCGTGGCCGGCGTCCCGGTACCGCAGGATCGCCGGGAGGAGCTGGAGGTGGCGATGCGCGTGAACCGTAGACTGCTGGGCTGGGGCGTGTTCTTCATCGCCCTGGGCGCAGTGCCGCTGGCTGTGCGAGGCGGGCTGGTCGACGCGGCCACGGTCGCACTGGCCTGGGAGCTGTGGCCGCTGGTGCTCATCGGCGCCGGGCTCTCGCTCGCCCTGCGCCGCACGCGGGCGGCTGCCCTCGGCAACATCGTGGTCGGCCTGACCTTCGGGCTGATGGGCGGCGGGCTGCTCGTGGGCGGGCTGGGCTCGGTGCCGGTCGCCGTCTGCGGCCCGGGCGGCTCCGCGAGCTCCGCGGCGCCGGGCGGCGCCCCGCCGTTCGTCGGCGCGCTGGGCCCGGGGGCATCGGTCGAGGTCACCGTAGACTGCGGCGCGCTCACGGTGGCCACGCAACCGGGCAGCCAGTGGTCGGTGGCCCGCGGAGCTGACCCGCAGCCCCAGGTTCTCGCCGCCGACAGCGGCCAGCTCCGCGTGGCGTTCGGCCGCGACCGTCGCATCGGCATCGGCACCTCTGGGGCGCGGTGGCAGATGGGCCTGCCCGCGGACCCCGCGCTGGACGTCACGCTCGCGGTCAACGCGGGCTCGGCGCAGGTGGCCCTGGGCAACGCGCACGTGGGCGCGCTCACGGCGTCGGTCAACGCGGGCGACGCCACGATCGACCTCGGCGGCGCCGTCGGCACCACCTCGGTGACCGGGTCGGTCAATGCGGGCTCGATGAAGGTTGCGCTCCCGACGCCACAGGCAACGCTCGGCGGCTCGTTCAGCGCCAACGTCGGCAGCGTCAGCGTGTGCAGCCCGGCGGGCGTGCCGCTTCGCATCCGCGTGGGCGCCCAGCCGCTCGGCTCGAACAACTTCGCCCAGCGCGGCATGACGCAGGCTGGCGACACCTGGACGCGCGGCGCCTGGGACGGCGCGGCGTCACGGATCGACCTGACCGTGTCCGCCAACCTGGGCTCCATCACCCTGGACCCGGAGGACGGCTGTGGATGACCGCCTGTACAGATCCACCACGGACCGCTCGCTCACCGGGGTGTGCGGCGGCCTCGCTGCGTGGCTGGGCCTCGACCCGTCGCTCGTGCGCATCGCCTGGGTGCTGCTCACCCTCGCGTCGGGCGGCATCTTCCTGCTCGTGTACATCGTGATGGCGGTGGTGGTGCCGGTCGCGCCCCCAGGCTGGACGCCCCGCGGCAGGATGCGGCAGCCGGGCCCTCCGCCGCCTGACGGCGGGCCAACGACGTGGCCGGGAGGCTGGGAGGCCGCCCGCGCCACCACCGACGGCGGGTTCCGAGCCGACCGGGCTGGCATCGTCGTGGGCGGCGCCCTGATCCTCCTCGGCGTGTGGTTCCTGGTGCAGAGCTACATCCCGGTGAACTGGGACCTGGTGTGGCCGGTGGCCGTGATCGCGTTGGGCGCGGTGTTCATCCTCGGGGCCGTCCGCCGCCAGCGCTGACGCCGCCCTTTGCGGGGCACGTGGCAACCGGGAACTGCCGGGGCCGGCGCTGCGGCGACCAAGCTCGCGGTGTCCGGACCACTCGCTCGCCGTCGGTCGGCCCGCGGACGGACCGTTCGGCGATCCGGTGGGCCCGCTTGTTCGCGGCGGCCGGCTGGCCCTGACGCACCCAAGGCGAGAGCGGGCCGGGTCTCGCAGCACCGCGCCCGGAGACGGCGGCGCCGCCGCTCCCCCGCCGGTCAAGGGGGCAGGCGGCGCGGATGGAGGCGAGCGGTCGGGACGCCGGGCGGCCTCGTGCGGCCGCTGCCGCGGGAGCGGTCAGGCGGCCGCGGGAAGCTCCTCGGGCAGCTCGATGGAGCGCCAGTCGTGGAAGGCCGAGGCGAGCGCCAGCCTGAGCCCGTGCTTGCCGCGAAGGCTCTCGCACTCGATCCGGATCTGGTTCCCGCTGGTGCTGATGGTCATCGGCCGGCCGCAGGCGCAGGTGTCGCGCACGTCGGCAATGGTGGATTCGATGATCTCGCGGGCCCGCTCCTGGGTGTCGGACGTCGTCGGGTTGTACATGATGCGCTCCTGCTCTCGACTCGCCTCCGGGACTGGAGGTTGACTGGACCGGTCAAGAACAAGGCGACTATAGCCGATCGTTCTGGACCGGTCAAGATGCAATCCTCGAGGCGCGCGGGGCGTGCGGCGGGCGCCCCTGGCCCCTACGATGGGCACGATGGACGAGCCGGACAAGCCTCGCGCCCAACTCACGATCCGCGATCTGGCGGCGCGGCTCGGAGTCTCGAAGACGACCGTCTCGAACGCGTTCAGCCGGCCTGACCAGCTGTCGGCAGAGCTGCGCGACCGGGTGCTCGCGGCGGCGCGTGCTGCCGGCTACGCAGGCCCGGACGCCATGGCGCGAATGCTTCGGACGCGCCGAGCGGGCGCGATCGGCGTGATCCTCCCGGAGTCGCTGCCGTTCGCCCTGGACGACCCGGTGGCCGGCGAGTTGTTCAAGGGGATCGCCGACGCCTGCGAGGAGCGGCGCCTGGGCCTGCTCGTGGTGCCAGGCGGCACCCACGCCGCCGACCCGAGCATCGTGGGGCAGGTGGCGGTGGACGGCTTCATCGCCTACGCCCTGCCGCGCGGCTCGCGACGGCTTGAGGCCGCCCTCGCGCGCAACGTGCCGACGGTGGTGGTGGACGAGCCGCGCCTGCCGGGCGTCGCGACGGTCGCCGTGGACAACGCGGGCGGCGCCAGGGACCTCGCCCGCCACCTGGTGGGGCTCGGGCACCGGCGGTTCGGGATCGTCGCCATGCGGTTCCAGACCGACGGGTACACGGGGCCGGTCACGCGGGAGCGCGTGGCGGCCAGCGCCTACGAGAGCGCGGCCGCCCGGCTCGACGGGTATGCGGCCGCGCTGGGCGAAGCGGGCATCGACGTCGCCGCGGTCCCGCTCTACGAGTGCGCGCACAGCGACGAGGCCCACGGCGCGCAGGCGGCGGGCTACCTCCTGGGGCTCGGGGAGCGGCCGACGGCGATCCTGGCCATGACGGACCGGCTCGCGATCGGCGTCATGGGCGCGGCGCGGGCGGCCCGGCTGCGCGTGCCCCGCGACCTCTCCGTGGCCGGGTTCGCTCAGGCGAGGCCCTCGTGCCGGAGCACCCGGACCTTCAGCGCGTCGGTGCCCACCAGGTAGAGCAGCGCGAGCACGAGCATCGCGAGGACCTCGGCCGCCCCGATCGGCGCCATCAGCCAGCCGAGCAGCGCCAGCGCGGAGACCAGCAGGATGTCCGCCGCGGAGCTGACGGCGAGCAGCGGGCTGGGCGTCGAGCGCCAGAAGCGGCGCCGCTCGCGGACCAGGTAGACCGTGGCCTGGCCGCTGAACACGAGCCAGACGAAGACCAGCGTGTGCAACTGGTCGGGGCCGAGGCGGAACCAGGCGAGGCCGGCCCAGTAGACCCCGAAGGAGACCGCGAGGAGCGGCACGGCGAGCAGCATGGCGCTCACCACCAGCCCTCGAACCGGCCAGCGGTCCGGCCGCGGCGAGAACGGGACGTTGTCGGTGGCGATCGACATGGTCACGAAGTCGTTGGCGAACAGGAGCAGCACCACCAGCCGCGGCGTGGTCACGAACTGGCCCGTGACCAGCAGGCCGACGCTCAGGAAGAGCGCGATCTGGAACGTCTTGATGATCTTGTTGAGCGTGTAGGTGAGCATTCGCTGGTAGATCCGGCGGCTGGTCTCCACGCCGACCACCACGTCAGCCAGCCCGGGCGACGTGAGGACCACGCTGGCGGCAGCCTTGGCGACGTCCGTGGCGGACGAGACCGCGACGCCCACCTCCGCCTGGCGCAGGGCCGGGGCGTCGTTCACCCCGTCGCCGGTCATCCCGACGACGTGGCCGGCGCGCTGGAGGCCTCGCACGAGGTGGAACTTGTCCTCCGGCAGGACCTCGGCGAACAGGTCGCAGTCGTCGGCGGACGCCGGGGCGCCGGACCGCAGGCGGTCCGCCAGGCAGGCGCGCTCGCCGATCCCGACGCGCGCCGCCACGGCCCGGCCGGTCGTCAGGGCGTCGCCGGTGACCATGATCACCCGCACCCCCAACTGGCGCAGGCGGGCCACCAGCGCGGCCGAATCGGGCCGCACGGTGTCGTCGAGCGCGAGCACCCCCACCGCCTCGAGCGGGCCGGACTCCGGGCCGGCCACCACGCCCAGCACCCGGGCTCCGGTCCCCTCGAGCGCCGCGACGTCGCTGTCCCAGCCGGGACCTGGCGCAGCGACCAGCCTAGCCACCCAGTCGGGCGCGCCCTTGGCCACCCGCCGCGCTCCAGCCGGGTCCGCGAGATACGCCTCCGCGCGCTTGGTGGCCGGCTCGAAGGGGACGAACCGGAGCCGCTCGCCGGGCACGACGCCGCGCTCGCGGGCGGCGTCGAGGATGGCCAGGTCCAGCGGATCCGAGCCTGCCTCGTCGGAGGCGAGCGCGGCGTAGCGGAGCAGCGTCGTCTCGTCGTGCGGGGGCCGCGGGCGCAGGGCGGAGAGGGAGAGCCGGTTCTCGGTGATGGTGCCGGTCTTGTCGGTGCACAGCACGTCCATCGCCGCGGCCTCCTCGATCGCGGAGAGGCGCGTCACCAGCAGCCCGTGGCCCGCCAGATCGAGGGCGCCCAGGGCGGTGGCCAGGGTGAATGTGGCCGGCAGCGCCACCGGCACCGACGCGATCAGCAGGATCAGCGAGAACGGCAGCAGCTGCGCCAGCGGGAAGCCGGTGGCCAGGGCGTAGGCGAACAGCGCCACCACCAGCAGCAGGTCGATGCCGACCAAGTAGCGGACGATGCCCAGGATCACCTGCTCTAGGTGGCTCGGGCTGCGCGCGCTGCGCACCAGCTCAGCCGTCTTGCCGAAGTAGGTGGACGCGCCGGTGGCCGTCACCTCGCCCGAGCCCTGGCCGCGCACGACGGTGGCGCCCGCGTAGGCGAGCCCGCCAGGAGCCAGGTGCACGGCCAGCGACTCGCCGGTCAGGGCGGACTGGTCCACGTCCAGGTCGCCGTCACTGAGGCGAGCGTCAGCGGGCACCAGGTCTCCCATCTGGAGATGGACCAGGTCGCCCGGAACCAGGGCTTCGGCCGCGACCGACTGCCAGGAACCGTCGCGCCGCACCTGCGTGCGCACCTGCAGGCGGCTCCGCAACAGGGCCAGCGCGCCCTCGGCGCGGCGCTCCTGGGCGAACCCGAGCACCCCGTTGAAGACCAGGAGCGCCGCGAAGAGGAGCGCCTCGACCCACTCGCCCATGGCGAGCTCGAGGACGACGGCCACCTCCAGCATCCAGGGAACGGGCGCCCAGAACTTGGCCAGCAGCGTCCGCAAGGGATGCTCGCGCTCCTCGGCCACCGCGTTGGGGCCGTGCTGCGCGAGCCGGACGCGCGCCTCCTCGCTGGTGAGACCCGCGGGGCTGGCCGGAGAAGATGGGCCCGGGGGCGTGACGGCACGCTGGCCTGGGGACGGGGACGCGCCGGGCTGGCCGGGGGAAATGGGGGAAGTCGCGGAATGGTCGCCGGACATGCCGACCCCCTGCGGGCTGGGGCCTACGGCGCCGCCAAGATACGTGCGAGGACCAGGTCCGATTCGGGGGATCTGGCTCCGGCGGTAGGACTCGAACCTACGACCAAGTGATTAACAGTCACCCGCTCTACCGACTGAGCTACGCCGGAGCGATGACGCCTCGCGGCGCCGCGGCGGAACTATAGCAGGGCCGGGACCGGGGCGACGGGCCCTTGCCACGGTCGACGATCGCCCGGTCTACGGTCGCCCGGTCGACGAGCGCCCAGTATCCTGCGGGCCATGCCCATGCCGATCCCGCTGATCTCGCCCGAGGCGCTCGCGAACCGCCTCACCGACCCGCGCCTCCGCCTCCTAGACGTGCGCTGGTGGCTCACGGAGCCGGGGCGCGGCCGCCGCGACTACCTGGCGGGCCACCTGCCGGGGGCCGTCTGGGTGGACCTGGACGCGGACCTCACCGCGCCGGTTGGGCCGGGAAGGCACCCGCTGCCCCATCCCGCCGCATTCGTGCAGCGCATGGCGGAGCTGGGCGTGTCCGACGATTCCGACGTGGTGGCGTACGACGACGCAGGCGGCACGATCGCCGGGCGGATCTGGTGGATGCTCGAGGACCTGGGGTTCGAGGCGGTCCGGGTCCTCGACGGCGGGCTCACGACGTGGGCTGCGCTAGGCCTGCCCGTCACGATGGCGGTCGCCGAGGTCGCGCCGGGCACGCTCTCGCTGGCACCGCGACCCTGGCGACGCGTGGTCGATCGTGCGTGGCTGGTCGCCCATCTCGGCCGGGTGGCGATCCTCGACGCCCGCGCCCCCGAGCGCTACCGCGGCGACACGGAGCCCGTGGACGCGTACGCCGGGCACATCCCCACCGCGGTCAGCCGACCGCTCGCGGGCAACCTCGGGCCAGACGGCCGGTTCCTGGCCGCTGCCGATCTCCGAGCGCGGTTCGACGGGCTGGGCGACCGGGTCGTCACCTCGTGCGGCAGCGGCGTCAACGCCTGCCACAACGCCCTCGCGATGCGGGTTGCCGGCCTGCCCGATCCCCTCCTCTACGAGGGCTCGTACAGCGACTGGACCCGCAGCGGGCTGCCCGTGGCCACCGGGGACGAGCCGGGGTCGATGCCCGTCTGATGCCGCGGCGGGCACGGGGCCCCGCAGGGCATGGGGCCCCGCCGGGTAGGCCTCGCCCGGCACGGGGTCCCGCCGGGCACGCGCCGCCGGGCCGTCCGGCCGCCTCACCGAGCGCGGTCCAGCGCGAATGGCGATGCCCGG
>JAKAMV010000749.1 GCA_021812735.1 Chloroflexota bacterium
GCCGCTCGCGGCCGCTCCCGGCCGCCTTGACAGGTCGTCGGCCGGGGGATACCAACGCCCGATGAGCAACCCCGAGCCGATCCCGGTCGGGCCGTGGCGCCGCCGCTCGCGCCGGACCGTCTACGCGAACCCCTGGCTGACCCTCTGGCACGACGAGGTGGACCGTCCCGACGGCAACCCCGGGATCTACGGCGTGGTGCACTTCGCGGGACGGGCCGTTGGCGTGGTGGCCGTGGGCGACGACGGCCGGATCCTGCTCGTCGGCCAGCACCGCTACACCCTCGACGCGTACAGCTGGGAAATCCCCGAGGGGGCCGTGGGACCCGACGAGACAATGGAGGCCGGTGCACGGCGCGAGCTGAGCGAGGAGACCGGCTACGAGGCCGACGCCTGGCGCTTCCTGTTCCGGTTCAGCACCTCCAACTCGGTGACCGACGAGACCGGCGAGATGTACCTCGCCACGGGCCTGCACCCCGGCGAGGCCCACCCGGACGCGACCGAGGACCTCGCGCTGCGCTGGGCGACCCTCGACGAGATCCTGGCCGAGATAGAGCGCGGCGAGATCCATGACCTGATGACCGTCGCGGCGATCGGGCGCTACGCGCTGGGGGCGCGGGCCGGGTGACGGCGCGCCAAGCCGGGTCCCCTCCGACGGTCAGGACGTGGCCCGGCTCAGGGGCAGCGGGCCGCTCAGCCCGCGCCCCGGACGGATCCGGGCGACCTTCTGGGATCCGCGTGAGACGCCGAGCCCCATGCCCGCCGTCGGCGGCCTCGCGAGCGAGCCGCTCGAGGCGAGCCGCACCCGCGCGTGGCCCGCGGTCACACGAGGTCGAAGCGGTCTAGGCGC
This sequence comes from Chloroflexota bacterium, assembly GCA_021812735.1. The sequence continues at coordinate 848 of JAKAMV010000749.1, forward strand.
ATCACCTTGTCCCACGCCGCCACGAAATCGCGCACGAACGTCGCGTGCGCGTCGTCGCAGGCGTAGACCTCCGCGTACGCCCGCAGGACCGAGTTGGAGCCGAAGACCAGGTCCGCTCGGGTTGCCGTCCACCGCAGCTCGTTGGTGGCCCGGTCGCGCCCCTCGAACAGGTCCGCGGCCTCGGACGTCGCCGACCATGCTGTGCCCATGTCGAGCAGGTTGACGAAGAAGTCGGTGGTGAGGACGCCCTGCCGGTCAGTCAACACGCCATGGGGTGAACCGCCATGGTTGGCTCCCAAGACCCGTAGTCCCCCGACGAGGACGGTCATCTCGGGTCCGGTCAGGGTCAGGAGCGCCGCCCGGTCGACAAGCAGCTTCTCCGCCGGGGCGGTCTGGCCTGCGGCGACGTAATTGCGGAACCCGTCGGCCTTGGGCTCTAGGACGGCGAAGGACTCGATGTCGGTCTGCTCGGCAGAGGCATCGGTCCTCCCTGGCGCGAACGGGACCTCGATCTCCACGCCAGCGTCCCGAGCGGCCTGCTCCACGGCAGCGCAGCCGCCAAGGACGATGAGGTCAGCGAGCGAGATGCGCTTGCTGCCGGCCTGGGCACGGTTGAAGTCAGCCTGGACCCGCCCGAGCGCTGCCAGCACGGCGGCGAGCTGAGCCGGGCTGTTGACCTCCCAGTCCATCTGCGGGGCCAGCCGGATTCTCGCCCCGTTGGCTCCGCCGCGCCGATCGGTGCCGCGGAAGGTCGCCGCGGAGGCCCAGGCGGTCGACACCAGCTGCGCCACGGACAGGCCCGACGCGAGGATCGTGGTCTTGAGCGCGGCGATGTCAGCGGCATCGATGAGCGCATGGTCCACGGCCGGGACAGGGTCCTGCCAGATCATCGGCTCGGCTGGCACGAGCGGTCCCAGGAGGCGCGACGCGGGACCCATGTCGCGATGGGTCAGCTTGAACCACGCGCGCGCGAACGCGTCCGCGAACTCGTCAGGGTGCTCGTAGAATCGCCGGGAGATCTTCTCGTAGGCGGGGTCGAAGCGCAGCGAGAGATCCGTCGTCAGCATCGTGGGCGCGTGGCGCTTGGCGGGGTCGTGGGCGTCCGGGATGGTGCCCTCACCGCCCTCGGCCATCCATTCGTAGGCGCCCGCTGGGCTCTTGATGAGCTTGTACTCGAAGCCGAACAGGTTCTCGAAGAAGTTGTTGCTCCACTGCGTTGGCGTTGAGGTCCATGTGACCTCGATCCCGCTGGTGATCGCATCGCCGCCCTTGCCCGAGCCGTAGCTGCTGGCCCAGCCGAGGCCCTGGGCCTCGATGGGAGCTGCCTCGGGCTCGGCGCCGACGTGCGTTGCCGGACCTGCCCCATGCGTCTTGCCGAACGTGTGCCCGCCGGCGATCAGGGCCACGGTCTCCTCGTCGTTCATCGCCATGCGCGCGAACGTCTCTCGGATGTCCCTGGCCGCCGCGACCGGGTCGGGGTTGCCGTTCGGGCCCTCCGGGTTCACGTAGATCAGGCCCATCTGCACGGCCGCGAGCGGGCTGGCGAGGTCACGGTCGCCGCTGTAGCGCTTGTCGCCGAGCCAAGTGTCCTCCGGACCCCAGTTGATGTCCTCGGGCTCCCATGCGTCCTCACGGCCGCCGCCGAACCCGAACGTCTTGAAGCCCATCGATTCGAGCGCGCAGTTGCCGGCGAACACCATGAGGTCCGCCCACGAGATGGCCCGACCGTACTTCTTCTTGAGTGGCCAAAGCAGCCTGCGCGCCTTGTCGAGGTTGGCGTTATCGGGCCAGCTGTTGAGGGGCGCGAACCGTTGCGCGCCGCGCGATGCGCCACCGCGGCCGTCGCTGACGCGGTAGGTGCCGGCGGCGTGCCACGCCATCCGGATGATGAGCGGGCCATAGTGGCCGAAGTCGGCCGGCCACCAGTCCTGCGAGGTGGTCAGGGTGGCGATGATGTCGCGCTTGAGGGCCTCGAGGTCAAGGCTCCGGAACTGGTCTCGGTACCGGAATCCGCTCCCCATGGGGTCCACCGCGGGGCAGCCCTGCTTCAGCGCGGCGAGGTTGAGCTGGTTGGGCCACCAATCACGGATGGACGTGCCGGCCGTCGGATCCATGGGAACCTTCCTTTGTGTCGCGGCGATCAATGCAGTGCAGGAGCAGGGTAGCCGGAAACGAGCATCATGGTCCTCCCGAGGTATGGCTGGCGCCGGGGCCACGCCTGCGCCGCAAGGGCGGCCCGGCGTCCCGAGGAATCGCATGGCGTTGGAGAATGGTCGAGTGAACGGACCGGCCATCGAGACCAGCGGCCTGCGCAAGGCGTATGGGCGCACGCTCGCGCTCGAGTCGCTCGACCTGCGCGTGGGGCCGGGCGAGGTGGTGGGCCTGCTCGGGCCGAACGGCGCTGGCAAGACGACCGCCGTCAAGCTGCTGCTGGGCCTGGTCCGGGCCTCGGGCGGCGAGGGCACCGTGCTCGGCCGCCCGCTCGGGGACCGCGGCGCGCGAGCCAGGATCGGCTACCTGCCCGAGCTGTTCCGCTACCAGGCCTGGCTGACCGCGGACGAGGTGCTTCGGCTCCACGCCGGGCTCGCCGGCCTGCCCTGGCCGCGGCAAGCCGGCGAGTTCGACCGCGTCCTGCGCCTGGTGGGCCTCGCCGATCGGCGCCACGATCGCGTGGGCGGGTTCTCCAAGGGCATGCAGCAGCGGCTCGGTCTCGCGGTGGCCCTGCTCGGCGACCCGGCGCTGGTGATCCTCGACGAGCCCACCTCCGCCCTGGACCCGGTCGGTCGCGACGACGTCCGGGCGATCATCCGCGATGCCCGCTCGCGCGGGACGGCCGTGCTGCTCAACTCGCACCTGCTGGGCGAGGTGGAACGGCTGTGCGACCGGGTGGCCATCGTCAACCGCGGTCGCGTCGTCGCGGCCGGGACGCTGGGCGACCTGCTGGGCGAGGCGGCGGTGCGGCTCCGCGTGACCGGACTCCCCGAGGACCGCGCGCCCCTGGCCGCGTTCGGCCCCCTCACGGCCGAGGACGGCTGGCTGGTCATCCGCCCGGTGGACCCCGAGCGCATCCCCGACGTGGTGGCCACGGCCGTCGCGATGGGTGGCCGCGTGCACGCGGTGGACCCGGGCCGTCGGAGCCTCGATGACCTGTTCCTCGACCTCGTGCGTCGCGACGGCCCGGGGGGGAGCGTGTGAGCCTGCGCATCGTGCTGGTGGTCGCCCAGCTCACCCTCCGCGAGATCGTCCGGCGGCGGATCCTGTGGGTGCTCGCCGGACTCTCGCTGGTCAGCGTGGCGCTGGTCGCCTGGGGCGTGGACCGCCTGGTGACGCTGTCGCGCGCCAACGGCATCAATGCCTACGAGCTCGAGATCGGCGTCTCGCAGATCCTCATCCTGATCGCGTTCATGTTCAGCTTCGTGCTGGCGATGTCCGCCGCGTTCCTCGCCGCGCCGGCCATCGCGTCCGACGTCGAGACCGGCACCGTGCTCGCGATGGCGGCCCGCCCAATGCACCGCGCCGACCTGGTCGTCGGCCGCTGGGTGGGCCTGGGCATCGTCGTGGCTGCGTACGCGGTCGGCTCCGGGCTCTTCGCCGTGGGCGTCATCCGGCTCATCTCGGACTACGCGCCGCCATCCACCGCGGTCGCGCTCGGGTTCCTCGCGTTCCAGTCGATCGTCGTGATGACCACGGCGCTCGCGCTCGGGACGCGGCTGCCTGGCGTCGCCGCCGGCGCGGTCACCGTGGTCCTGTTCGGCCTCGGCTGGTTCACCGGGGTGCTGGGCTCGCTGTCCTCGGCGTTCGGCGTCCAGAGCCTGGCGGGCCTCGGCGACGCCTTCCGCGTCCTGTTCCCCACCGACGGCCTGTGGCGGGGCGTCATCTACGGCCTCGAGCCGCCGCAGGTGGTGGTGGCGACGCAGCTGGGCGGGCGTGTGGCCGCCGCCAACCCGTTCTTCGCGGACAGCCCACCGTCGCTGGCGTTCACGGCCTGGTGCGTGGTGTGGGTGGTCCTGGTCGTCGCCCTCGGCGCCTGGCTCTTCCGGCGGCGCGAGCTGTGAGGGGCGGCTGGCGAGCGCCGTCACGGCCCCGGCGGGCCGGCCCCGCGTGCTGCCCGCCACCGGCGCC
>JAKAMV010000750.1 GCA_021812735.1 Chloroflexota bacterium
GCTGCTGGTCGAGCTGATGGAGCAGGCGGGCTTCCCGGCCGGCACGGTCAACTTGGTGACCGGCGCGGGCGGCGAGGTGGGCGACGCGATCGTCGACAACCGCGACATCGCCGTGATCTCGTTCACCGGCTCCTCGGCGACCGGGCGGCGGATCGCGGAGCGGGCCGGCCGGAGCCTCAAGCGCCTCAGCCTCGAGCTGGGCGGCAAGAACGCGGTGGTCGTGATGCGCGATGCCGACCTCGACCTCGCGGTCGACGGCATCCTCTGGTCCGCGTTCGGGACGACGGGCCAGCGCTGCACCGCCTGCTCGCGCGTCATCGCCGACCGGCCGATCGCCGAGGAGCTGGTCCGCCGGCTCGCGGCGCGCGCGGAGCGCCTGCGCCTGGGCTCGGGGCTCGACGAGTCCGTCGACGTCGGCCCGCTCGTCAACGCCACCGCCGTCGAGAAGGTCGGGTCGTACGTCGGGATCGGACGGGGCGAGGGCGAGCTGGTCTGCGGCGGCGAGCGCGAGACGGCCGGCGACCTCGCCCACGGGCACTTCTACCAGCCCACGATCTTCTCCGGCGTCGGGCCGATGGCCCGCATCGCCCAGGAGGAGATCTTCGGCCCGGTGCTGTCGGTGGTCCCGGTGGACGGCTACGAGGAGGCGCTCGCGGCCGCCAACGGCACCCACTACGGCCTCTCGGCGTCCGTCTTCACCCGGGACGTCAACACCGCGTTCCGGGCGATCCGGGACTTCGAGGCCGGCATCGTGTACGTCAACGCCGGCACCACGGGCGCCGAGACGCACCTGCCGTTCGGCGGCTGGAAGGACACCGGCAACGGCCACCGCGAGGCCGGCCACGCGGCGCTCGACACGTTCACCGAGTGGAAGGCGGTGTACGTGGACTTCAGCGGCAGGCTCCAGCGCGCGCAGATCGACAACCAGCCGGCCTGACCGCCCGGCCGATGCGGGGTGTCGCGCGAGGCGCAGGACATGCGCTATCCTCTCGGCCGGTCCGGGCCCGTAGCTCAACGGTAGAGCGGGGGACTCTTAATCCCTAGGTTCAGGGTTCGAATCCCTGCGGGCTCACCAACTTCCCACGCACGAAGAAGCCCCTCCAAGATCCCTGAAGGGGCTCTCGTCTCCACGCGTGGCGCCTCCAGCGGCTGAGACAGGTCGGGTTCACGGGCTGTCGCCCAGAGGAGTGCCGCAGGCGCCTGGTGGGCGCCGTGGTGGAACGGGCCTCCCGACCTTCGCGGCGCCCTTGACTGCTCGGCGCTAGTAGCTGAGCACGCACCCGCCCGCATTGTTGTTGAAGGCGTTGCTCCAGAGCGACTGAACCGGGAACGTGCTGCCGTCCGGGAACGTGACGTTCGCGCTTGCCCCCTGCCCAGACGAGATCCAGGCGCACTTGTCGCCGTTCTCGAGGCCGTTAGCGTCGAGCCACCCGCTGCTGGGGAACTGGTCCGTGATCGTCTCGGCCAGCTCGTGGCCCTCGACGATGGTGATGCCGGCATTGGACCCAAGGCCGTTGAAGTTCGCGCCGCAGCTCGCGCCGGCGTCGGTGATGTAGGGGAGGTTCGTGAAGGCGACGTTGCCGTAGCTCGACGATGTCGAGCTGTGCCAGGCGCAGTAGCGGGTGCCGAAGCCGCCGGCGCTGTTGCCGGTTGCCGTCGCGATGACGTACTGCACGCTCGCGTTGCTGGAGGGCGAGGTGTTGCCGAAGTGCGCCGCGGCGCTGGTCGCCTCGGCGGCGAGGTCCGACTGCTTCGGACGGGTTGGAGCGGCGGCCCCGTTGTCCTGCCAGACCCCGCCGAGGATCGCAGGCTGGTTGCCGGCCGGCGCCCCCGCGCCGCTGCAGAAGATGGTGCCGCTCGCCACGCCTTGGCAGTACTGCGTCACGCTGTTGAGCCAGGAGCTTGCGCCGACGCCACCCATGAAGGACTGGAGGACCCCGGCCTCGCCAGAGGGGTCGTTGTTGGTCCACTGCGAGCCCCAGAAGACCAGGTAGACCTTCGGCGCGGTCTCGACGCCGATGCCGCCCGTGCCTCCGTGGTAGGAGAGGTTGTTCGACGTCCCGCCGCCGCCCGCGCCCGGGCCGTGGCCGTGCCCCCCGAAGACCCGCATGACCGAGATCGGCGCGTCCTGACCCGCCGTGACGGGTGCCGCGGCGAACGCGCCCTGGGCGAGCGTGAGCGTGAGCAGGGCAATGGCGACGAGGGCGGCGAGGCGGCGACCGCTGGAACGCATGGGCGACTCCGTGGAGTGGGACGACTGGCCCGGCGAGCGCCGGGATGGCGGCGGCACGACCATACGACGCCTCGGGTCCACCGGCAAGGCACCCTCCCGATTCCGGTGCCGGCACGCGCCACGGGCGAACCGCGCGATCGTGAAGCCCTGCGGCCGACGAAGCCACCCGCGCCGACCGGGCGATCGGGTGGATACTGCGTTCGACACCGGCCCGTCGTCCGGACCCACCAGACCCGTGGCGCCCGGCAGGCCGCTCCCCAAGCCTGGAGCCCGACTCCGCGTGACCGACGTGCCCCACACGGGCGAGACGCCCCTTGCCGCTCGTCGCCCGCGGGCGAGCCGGATGTTCCACTCGCGGCTGGTGCTGTTCATCGGCTTCGCGTTCGCGGTCATGGCCGACCCGGTCTCCTCGGTCGCGTACGCGATCGAGGCCGCGCTGCGCGCGCTCGGCGGCGACCTGTCGCTGCTGGTGGTCACGATGGTGGTGGTCGTGGGGATCATCGGCGTGGTCGTGGTCAACTACCAGCAGATCGTGGCCCGGTACCCGCACGGCGGCGGCGCGGCGACGGCGGCCCACGAGGCGTTCGGCCCCGCGTGGACCTTCCTGCCGCTGGGCGCGCTGATCGTGGACTTCGTGCTGACGATCTCGATCAGCGTGGCCGCCGCGGCGTCGGCGCTCATCGCCTACGTGCCCGCCGTTGCCCCCGCGCGCATTCCCATCGCGCTGGCCCTGCTCGCGCTGGTCGCCGGGCTGAGCTGGTTCGGCCACGGCGGGCGTGTGGTGTTCGCGACGATGACGATCGCCTTCCTGTCGGTGACCCTGGTGCTGATCGCCGCCGCCTGGACGACGCCGGGCCCCGCGGTCGCGCCGGCGCCGTCGGTTCCGGCGGACCTCGGCAGCGCGCTCACCGTGCTCATCGCCTTCCCGGTCGCGATGGCGCTCGCCACGGGCGTCGAGGCACCGTCGAGTGCGATCGCCCAGCTGGGGCAGCTCGACGACGACGGCCGGCGCGCGTTCGGGCGCTGGACCCTGTGGTTCACGCTCTTCATCGTCGGGGGCGTGACCCTCGCCCTCGCGGGGGCGGCGACGCGGCTCGGTGTCGGGATCCCGCCGCCGGATTCCACGCAGCTGGCCGAGCTGGCGCGCGCGGCGGCGCCCCGACCGGTGTTCGCGCTCTTCCAGCTGACCAGCGCCGTCCTGCTGCTCGCGGCCGCGAGCTCGTCATTCCAGGCCGGCCCGGGGCTGCTGAAGGCGCTCGCCGGGTCCGGGTCGTCGGCATCGGTGCTGCCGGCGGCGCTGGGCCGCGTCAACCAGCACCACACCCCGTTCACCGGCGTGCTGGTGTTCCTCGCCGCCGCCGCCGCGGTGGTCGTGGCGGCCGGGGCCCAGGACCAGGCGCTCGTGCTCTTCTATGCCGTCTCGGTGTTCATCAGCTTCTGCGTGGGCCTCGTGTCGATGGCGCGGATCGACGGCCGCGAGGGCCGGCGCCGACGGCAGGCGGCCAACGCCTTCGGGCTCGTGCTGGTGGCGTTCACGCTGCTCGCCAACCTGCTCCGCGGCCTGCCCATCGTCTCGCTCGCCGCCTCGCTCGCGCTGTCGGCCGTGCTCTACCGGCTGTGGGTGCGCGCCGGCCGCCCGCAGGCGCTCGACATTCCGGACTGAACGCTCCGACGCCTCCCCACCGGCCGTGCGGCGGCCATCGGTTGCGGGGCGCCCGCCAACTCGACTGGGCCGACGCCACGCCTGCATGCCCTCCGGCAGGGCCGACGGCCCCAACCGGCCCGTATCGCGGTGCCCATGGCCCGCTCGTCCGCGGGCCCTTGGCACCGATGCGCGGCGACCATCGGGTCTGAGCCGCCACAACCGCGCCGACCACGATGGTCTCGAGCGTCCCGGGGAATTGCGCCATTGCCGCTGCGGGACCGCCCCGAGGCCAACGGCGCGAGGAGCCGCGAGGGTGGGGCGATGCAGGACGACGGGCTGTACGCCGCGCTCGTGCGGCGGGGGATGACCCGTCGTTCGTTCCTCCAGTTCACGGCGGCGATGACGGCTGCGCTCGCGCTGCCGCTCTCGTATGCGCCCCGCATTGCGGCCGCCGTCGAGAGCAGCAAGCGGCTGCCCGTGATCTGGGTGCGCGGCCAGGCGTGCGGCGGCGACACGGAGGCCTTCCTCCGGTCCTCTGACCCCGACACCGTCGCGATGTTCCTCGACGTCCTCGACATCCAGTACCACGACGCCTTCCTGGCGGTGTCGGGCGCGGATGCCGAGCTGGCCCGGACCAGCGCGATGGCCCTCTATCCGAACGGCTACTTCGCGGTGGTCGAGGGCTCGGTCCCCGACGGCGCGTCGGGCGCGTACTGCCTGATCGGCGGCCGGCCCGCCGCGGATGTCGTCCGCGAGGTCTGCAGCGGGGCCCTCGCCACGATCGCAGTGGGCTCCTGCGCCTGCGACGGCGGCGCCCCGGCAGCGGGCTCCAACAGCACCGGGGCCGGGGGCGTGAGGCGCCTCGCGGGCGGCCCGTACATGGCGCTTCCGGGGTGCCCGGTCAACCCGGTGAACCTGGCCGCGGTGATCGTCCACTACATCACCTTCAACGAGCTGCCCGCCGCCGATCTCGCCAGCCGACCGCTGTCCGCCTACGGCGACCTCATCCACAACCAGTGCGAGCGGCGGCCGCACTTCGAGTTCGGGGAGTTCGCCACCGAGTGGGGGGACGAGGGCGCCCA
>JAKAMV010000751.1 GCA_021812735.1 Chloroflexota bacterium
GCGACCACGGCCAGCCGGATGGTGTTGACGATGATGAACAGCACGATCAGGCCGACGACGCCCAGGATCACCACGCCCGCCGTGCGGACGATGCCGGTGAACGTCAGGACGCGGTCCACCAAAGCCTGGATGTTGATCACCGACCGCACGATCGGATCGTCGCGGATTGCCGACACGACCGTGTTCAGCTGCGCCGGGTCGTGGAGCTTGACGTTCAGGCTCGCGTAGAGCGGGTTCTGGTCGAGCGACGCCGTCAGGTCGGGCCGGCCCTGCGCCTGGAGCTGGGCGCGGAAGTTCGCCAGTGCCTGGTCACGCGAGACGAAGTCCACCGATGCCACCTCGGGCATCGCCTGGACTTGGGCCACCAGTGTGTCCACCTGCTCCTGGGTCGCGGTGTTCTGGATGTAGGCCACCACCTCCACCTTCTGCTCCACGAACGAGAGGCTGGCGAGCAGGACGTTCTGGAGCACGAAGAACCCGGCGAGGAGCGTCAGCATCAGGACCATCGTGAGCGTGGCCGCGAGGCTCATGAGCGCGTTGCGCCAGAAGCCCTGCCACGCCCGCCGGATCGAGAAGAGGACGAAGGCGAGCATCGCGTCAGTCCTCGCGGTGGTAGGTCGCGCCGAGCTCGTCGCGGATGATGCGGCCCTCCTCGAGCGCCACCACGCGCTTGCGCAGCGCGGTGACCACCTCGGCGTCGTGGGTGGCCATGAGGATCGTCACGCCCAGCTCGTTGATCCGGAGCAGGAGCTGGATGAGCTCCCAGCTGATGACCGGGTCGAGGTTCCCGGTGGGCTCGTCGGCGATGATGATCCGCGGGTCGTGCACGAGGGCCCGCGCGATGGCGGTGCGCTGCTGCTCGCCGCCGGAGAGCTGGTTGGGGACCTGCCTCGCCTGCGCCGTGAGGCCGACCAGCGCGAGCACGCGATCCACAGCCGGCCGGATCTTGGCTCGCGGCGTGCCGGTGACCTCGAGCGCGAAGGCGACGTTCTCCCAGACGGTCTTGCGCGGTAGCAGCTTGAAGTCCTGGAACACGGTGCCGATCTTGCGGCGGACCTTCGGGACAGCCCGGCGCTTGAGCTGCGAGAGGTCGTTGCCGTCAACCACCACGTGGCCCTGCGTGGCCAGCTCATCGCGGATGAGCAGCTTCATCAGCGTGGACTTGCCCGCGCCCGACGGGCCGACGAGGAACACGAAGTCCCCCTCGGGGACGACCAGGTCGACATCGCGCAGCGCCACGCGGCCGTTGGGGTACCGCTTGGTGACGTCGTGGAGCACCACGACGTCCCGCGACGTGCGGACGAATGCGGGGCGGCGGCCGGGGAGGCGGCCGAACCTGGAGGGAGACGCGGGCTCGGGAAAGGTCATATCGCTCTGGGGCGGTCTGTCGATCTCGGGGCCGGGAAGGCGGCCGATGCTTCGACTCCGTCCGAGGGCACAATCGAGGGAGCCACGTTGCGGCGAGGCTAGCACCGCCCGCGCGATCGTGCCGGGCGAACCCGCCCCTACACCATCGCGAGGTTGATCGGCAGGTAGCGCGAGAACGGGTGCTCCGGTCGAGACCAGCAGATGACGCCCGGGAACCGTTCGAACCGCAGCCCCGCGTCGAGCAGGGCGCGGATCGCCGACTCGACCGAGCCGGGAACCCACACCCCGACCGTGCCCAGGATGGGCGTGCTCCGGATGGCGACGCCCAGCAGCGTCGGCACCAGCTCGGGATCGACGGCCGCCACCGGCCCCACGCGGCCGGACGACGAGCCATAGGCGTACCCGAGGGCCCGGCCGCCGCGCTCGCGGACGAGGAACCCCAGCCGGCCGTCCCGGCGGAGGTACTCGTGGTCCTCTGGGTGGGTGAGGCCGATGATCTCGCGGTCCAGCGCGCCGACCGCCTCGGCCAGGCGGCGCGGTCCGTCGCTCCCGTTGGCGGCGATCGCGTCGAACGGGACGGCCTCGAGGGCCGGGGGCAGCAGGGGCACGGCGGCCCACCGGTAGGGTTCTCCCGCCAGCCGCCAGACGGGCAGGCGGGGAACCATCCCGCGCCGGGCATAGAGGCCGTTCGAGATCGGCTGCGCGGTGTCCGTCGCCATGCCCCAGGTGTGGATCCCGCTGTCGAGCGGCTTGTCCGGCCCCGGGACGGCCGGCCCGCCGGGCGGCGCGTCGCGGGCCGCCTGGGCCCGGTCGAGCAGCGCGGCGCCGATGCCGTTGCCCTGCGCGTCGGGTGCCACGAACAGCATCGCGAGGTACCAGAGCCCGTCGCGCAGGGTCGCCACGCTGAACCCCACCAGCCGCGCCTCGGCGGGCGGGTCGTCTGGCGACCCGATCTCCGCCACCCAGAAGCGGTCTGGGTCCGTGGCGGTCATGTGGGCCAGCTGGCGGCGGAGCGGCCCCGTCTCGTCCGGCAGCGGGGGCTGGTTGAGGCGGCCCTGGTAGTCGTCGACGGCGGCCCGCCACACGTCAAGGCAGGCCGCGACGTCCGCGTCGCGGCCCGGCCGGTAGGTGACTGGCCCCCGGAGGCGCATCTGGCGCCGTCTCAGTCGGTGTCGTCGTCCGCCGACGGCGGGCGTCCCGTCGCCAGCCGCTCCAGCTCGGCCTGCATGAACGCGTCGAGGTCGCCGTCGAGGACGGCCCCCGTGTTCGACGTCTCGTGCCCGGACCGGAGGTCCTTGACCATCTGGTAGGGGTGCAGGACGTAGGAGCGGATCTGGTTGCCCCAGCCCGCCGTGACGTGCTCGCCGCGGAGCTTCCGGAGCTCCTCCTCGCGCTTCTCCAGCTCCAGCTCGAGCAGACGCGACTTGAGGACCCGGATCGCCAGCTCGCGGTTCTGCGTCGCCGACCGCTCGTTCTGGCAGGTGACCACGATCCCCGTCGGGAGGTGGGTGAGGCGGATCGCCGACTCGGTCTTCTGGACGTGCTGGCCGCCCGCGCCGGACGAGCGGAATGTGTCGGTGCGGATCTCGTCCCAGTCGAGCTCGATCTCGACATCCTCGTCCGCCTCGGGCATCACCTCGACCAGGGCGAAGGTCGTCTGGCGGCGGTTCTGGGCGTCGTAGGGCGAGATCCGCACGAGACGGTGGACCCCCCGCTCGGCACGGAGCCAGCCGTAGGCGAACCGGCCGGTCACCTGGATCGTGGCGCTCTTGATCCCCGCCTGCTCGCCGGGCTGCCAGTCGATCACGTCCGCCTTGAACCGGTGCCGCTCGCACCAGCGCAGGTACATCCGCTCGAGCATCTCGGCCCAGTCGGTGGCCTCGGTGCCGCCCGCGCCGGCGCTGATCGTGATGACGGCGTTCTTGGCGTCGTACTCGCCCGAGAACAGCAGCAGCGTGCGCTCGCGCTCGAATTCCCGGGCCAGCCCGTCCGCCTCGCGCGCGACGTCGGCCTCGGTGTCCGCATCGGGGGTCTCGGCGAGGAGCTCGAGGAGCTCCTCGAGATCGGTTGCCCGCTTCTCGAGCGAGCGCCAGAGCTCGATCTCCTCGCGCAGGCCCTGGGCCTCCCGGACGACCTTCTGCGCCGCCCGCTGGTCGTCCCAGAAGCCGGGCTCGATCGCGCGCGCGTCCAGCGACGCGACGCGCTGCTCCTTGGTGGCGAGGTCAAAGACGCCCCGAGGTCGACCGGATGCGCTCGGCCAGGTCGCGGATGGACGCGGCGTCCATCAGGCGCGGACCTGCAGGTCGGCGAGCAGCACCGGCCGGAGCTCGATCAGCCGAAGGGCCGTCTTGCTCCGGGCGACGACGGGGTTCACGCACGGGCAGTAGCTGTTGTGGGTGCAGATGCCGCAGTTGCCGTCGCAGTCGAGGGCGTTGGCATAGCTGCAGGACCGGCAGTCACGTTCGCAAGCGATGAGATCCACGAACTGGGCTTCCTCAGCCTGCTTCACAGTTCCCTCACTCTTGCTCTTCGCGATCGGTCGAATGGGACGGGTCGGGACGTGCGCCGAAGTGGATCTCAAACAGGCTGGAATGGCAGCGGCGCGGCCCCGGGGCTGGCGAAGAGCGTGCTCGCGAGTATAGGCGAGCCCCTCACGCATTCCAAGGGGGCAGACGGATTCCGTGTGCGGAAACGCGTGTTTCCAACGCGAACCGTCGGCTAGGGAATGCCGGTGTCGGCCTCCGGGTCGCCACCCGTGACGAAATAGACGCCCAGCGCCCCGAGCTCGTGGAGGGTGGCCTGGAATCGGGTCGCCGGGTCGGCCATCGCGGGCGACGTCGTGGTGGGGGATCCGAATCCTTCGATCCCCAGGTCGGCAGCCATCCGCAGCACGCGCAGCATGTGGGTGGGGTCCGAGACGAACACCGCCGAGCGAAGGCCGCGCTCCTGGAGCAGTGCCGCCACCGAGCGCATCGAGGTCAGCGTGTTGCGGGCCTGATCCTCGCCGATGATCTGCGAGGCCGGCACGCCGTGGTCGATCGCGTACCTGCGCGCGACCGCCGCCTCGGTGGTGGTGTCGCCTGGGATCTTCCCCCCGGTGACCACGAGCATCGGGGCCACGCCGTCGTGGTACAGCTCGACGGCGTGCGAGAGCCGAGCCGCGAACACGGGCGACGGCCGGCCGTCGTACTGGGCGGCGCCGAGGACGACGATCGCGTCTGCGGGGTGCCGCTCGTCCTCCTGGCCCTGCTGCCAGATGCGGAGGGTCGTGGCGGCTGCGCTGAGGCCGAGGATCGCGAGTGCTGCGACGCCCAGACGCACCAGATCTCCCAGGCGGCTCCGGGTCAGGCTCCGTGACACTTCTTGTACTTCTGGCCCGAGCCGCACCAGCAGGGGTCGTTGCGCCCGATCCGGGCGCCCGACGGCGTGAAGCCCTGGCGCGTGGTGCCCGACGCGGCGGCCGCGTCGCCGGGGACCTCTCGCGCTCCGCGCATCGGGTCGGCAGGCAGCCCGCGCATCGGGGCCGCCTGGCTGCCGGCCGGAAGGCCCGGGCGGCGGAGCGCGGCCTCGCCGGGTCCCAGCGGCCCGCGC
>JAKAMV010000752.1 GCA_021812735.1 Chloroflexota bacterium
GCCCTCCCCGGCATGCTCTCGACCCCTTCCGCGTCCAGCGCCACGGCGAGCGTCGGGACGAGCGGCAGCACAGGATCCCCGACCGGGTCGTCGGCGCCGGCGCCAACGTCGACGTCCGCCATGGCCCTGTCGCCGATCGGCGTCGCGATCCCCGCCAACGCCGACTGCAACGCGTGCCACACGGTCTCCACCGGCGGGGTGGGCGTGAAGCCGATCCCGTACCTCGGCCACCCGCTCCAGGGGTTCGCCAACTGCACCGCGTGCCACAACCCGACCGGCCTGGTGAAGACGGCGCCGGGGCACTCGGGCATCCACGCGAACGAGTGCCTGATCTGCCATCAGGAGAACCCCAACCTGACCTCGATGAGCCAGATCCCGATGCGGCCCGAGCACATGACCGGCGAGGCCTGCACCGACTGCCACAACCCCACCCAGCACGCGCCGCTGCCGTCAGACATGGCGAACCGGGGCGACAACTGCTGGATCTGCCACAACGGGCCCGAGTTCCAGTACCTGTTCAGCACGCCGTCGGCGCCAGCCCCCACGCCGTTCGCGAGCGCCCAGCCGCCGACCAGCAACCTGCTCCAGCCGCCGGGGAGCTACCCCCTCCAGCCGCCCGCTACGGCGGCGCCCTAGGCGGACCTCGGCGATCGGCGGCCAGACCCTCAGGGCGCCGCGGTCTCCTCGGGTGGCCGAAGCCGGCGGAAGGAGCGGTACAGGAGCAGGTCGTAGACGACCTTCAGGCCGCCGGCGATGAGGAACGGAGCCGACGCCAGCGCCGCGGTGGCGAACAGGGGGCCCGCGATCACGGGGGCGGCGGCGACCCCCAGCGAGCGGGCGATGCCGGTCACGCCGGCGGCCGCCGACCGCTCATCGGGCGCCACGATGGCCATCGTGTAGCTCTGGCGCGTCGGGACGTCCATCTGGCTGATCGCGAAGCGGGCGAGCAGCGCCGCCACGGCGAGCGGCAGCGTCGGCATCAGCGGCACCAGCGCGAGCAGCACGTTCGACGGCAGATGGGTGAACACCATCGTGTTGACGAGGCCGAAGCGCGCCGCGAGCCGGCCCGCCGCCAGGGCGGAGAAGCCGGCCAGGACGTTCGCCCCCGCCAGCACCGCGCCGAGCGCCGCGGGGTCCACGCCGAAGCGCTCGTGGAACCAGAACGCGATGAAGCTCTGGAGGGCGAACCCGCCCGCGAAGGCGTCGAGCGCGAACAGCAGGGAGAGGCGCAGCACCACGCCGCCCGATCGGTGGAGGCCCAACCGGGCCCGAATGGTCTCGTCCCGCACGTCCGACCGGGGAGCCTCGACCCTGGGGGAGACGAGCAGGAACAGCCCCCCGAGGACCAGCCCGACGAACGCGTAGCCGACGATGACGTAGCGGTAGGCCTCGGCGGGCTGCGAGCCCGCGGAGATCGCCGCCTGGGTCAGCGCGCCGCCCGCGAGGGTCCCGGCCGCCGTGGCGAAGGAGCCCGCCAGCTGGTACCACGCGAAGAGCTGGGTCCGCTGGCGGCCGGGCACGAGCTGCGAGAGCGAGGCCTGCTCGACAGCGAGGAACGGCCCCACCTCATTGCCCGACGGGCTGATCACGCCGAGCGTGGCGGCGACCAGCAGCACCGGGAAGAGCGACGTGGCGGTGAAGGCGGCGCCGGCGGCCAGCATCAGCATCGCCCCTGCGGCAAGCACGCGGCGGCGTCCGATTCGGTCCGCGTGGGTGGTCAGCCAGAGGGAGACGGCGGCGTCGCCGAGCAGCGTCAGCCCGAGCAGGAGGCCCGTCTGCGCTCCAGACAACCCGATCGATGCCAGGTACAGCACCAGGACGACCGCCAGGAACCCGTACCCGAACATGCGCAGGATGCGCGTGGCGAACAGCAGGGCGATGTCCCGGGGGCCGGACGGCATCACGGCCGGGAACGGACCGGCGGCCGGAGCGCCGGTCACGCCCTGCCGCGCACCAGGTCGAGCAGCCGACCCACCACCCGCTCCCCGTCAGCGCGGAGCCCGTTGTGGACGTACTCGTTGGTGATCCACGGTCGCAGCCCGCGGACGGCGCGGGCCGTCGACTCGGCGAAGCGACGCTCGACGTAGATGTCGTCGACGTAGATCGTGGCGGCCACCGGCACCTCGTTGCGGGCGAGCCGGTCCGGGTCGTAGAGCCTTGGCCAGGGGTGCTCCGCAAGGAGCTCCGCGACCTCGCGGTGCGGCCGCAGTCCCCGGTAGTCCTGCCACATCCACGGGAAAACGTGCTCCGCGGTCAGGAGGTCCCCGCTCACGGCGTCCTCGGGCGCGAGGCGATGGGCCGACCAGCGGGTGGCCCCGCCGTCCGCGTACGAGCTCTCATGAAGGTCGGCGTAGATGGGGTTGCGCACCCAGCCCGAGGCGTGCTGCGCGTCATGCAGGAACGCCGGCGACCCGAACGGCAGCTCCAGGACGTGGTGCAGCCGCTCGAAGCCGGCGCTGTCGCCCAGCCACATGCCCAGCTGGCGGAACCGGCGAGCCGTGAGGCGGTCGCCGTCCGGCAACCGGATGTCCTCGGCGTCGAGGCGCCGCAGGACGTCCCACAGGCGGTCGCGATCGCCGGGGTAGCGGGCGTGATACCGCTCGTTCGCCTCGCGGACCCGAGTCCAGGTCGCCGCGTAGACCTCGTCGACGGGCATGCCCGAGACGGGCGCGAGGCCGCCCGTGATCAGCGACTCGCGCAGGCCCTCGGGCGCCAGGGACAAGTAGGTCAGCGACGTGAAGCCGCCGAAGCTCTGGCCGAGGATGCTCCAGCGGTCCACGGCCAGCTCGGCGCGGATCAGCTCCAGATCGCGCACGATCGAGTCCGCGCGGAAGTGCGTGAGGTACTCGGCCTGGTCGGCGGCGGAGGCACCCGGGATGGCCGCACCGACGGGCGTGGACCGGCCCGTCCCGCGCTGGTCGAGGAGCAGGACGCGAAAGTCCGCCAGCGCGCGCGCCATCCAGCCCGAGGGCGGGCCCGCAGGTGGGCCGGGTTGCCTCCATGCCCGGCCCGCCCTGGAGGTAGACCAGATACGGGCGGTCGAGCCCGTCCGGCGCCGCCACCTCGCGCGTGAACACCGTGATGGCGCCGCGCGACGGATCGCCGTGGACCAGGGGGACGATGTGCTCGCGCTCGGTCAGGACCGCGCCGGGCACGCGGAAGGTCACGCTCATGCGGCCACGATACCCCGCCGATCGCCCCCGCAACGGGCCCGCCGTATCCTCGCCGCGGACGGCCGCACGGCCGGGCGAAAGGGCGTGCATGGACTTCGACTATCGGCTGCCGGACGCAGATGGGCCGGCGATCACGATCCGCCGCACGGCGGGGGGGCGGATCGGGCTGCTCGTGGACGGCGTGGCGATCGCGGGTCGGGGCGGCATCTTCGAGGTGCCCGACTCGACGGGCGAGGTCCATCTCGTCAAGATCACCGGCGCTTGGACGGGGCTTCGCGCCATCGCTGACGGCTGGGACACGGCGCTGGAGCCGGCCGTGCCGCTGTGGTCGCGCCTGCTGATCCTGCTCCCGCTCCTCCTCGTCGTGGGCGGCCTCGTCGGGTTGATGTTCGGGGTCCTGGCGACCGCGGCCAACGCGCTCGTCGGGCGGAGCTCGGTCGCGATCGGGAAGCGGACCGCCGCCATGGTCCTCCTGGCGGCCCTCGCCGCAGCGGGCTGGGCGGCGGCGGGCGCCCTCCTCACGTCGGTCCCCGCGACCCGAGTCTCGTACGAGACGGGCACCTGCCTCGACGGCATCACGCCGGGCGTCGACCTCGTCAGCCAGGCGCCGACCACGGTGGACTGCCGGACGGCCCATGACGCCGAGGTCGTCGGGACGTACAACGCCGATGCGGCGCCGTCATACCCGGGCGAGTCCAGCCTCACGACGTCGGCCGAGTACCAGTGCCCGGCGCTGTTCAAGGGCTACGTGGGGATCGCGTTCGGGGCCTCGAAGCTGGACATCCTGCCCGTGGTGCCCACCCAGGTCGCCTGGTCCGCGGGCACGCGCGAGATCTCATGCCTGGCGATCACCATGGACGGGTCCAAGCTGACCGGCTCCGTGCGGGGCACGCGCCAGTAGGTCCCGCCGCGCGCCGATTCCTTCCGGGCACCTACCAGCGCTGGTGGACGAGGGGGCGGATCCGGGCGTCGTAGAGCTCCCGAACGCGCTCCATCGTGGCCGGCGGCAGGGGTTCCAGATCGGCCGCGGCCGCGTTGGCCGTCGCCTGCTCGACCGACTTCGCACCGGGGATCGTGGCGGTCACGCCTTCGTTCATCAGGATCCACCGGAGCGCGAGCTGGGCGAGCGTGCCGCCCTGCGGTACCAACGCGCGCAGCTCGTCCACCACCTCGAGGCCGGTCTCGTAGTCGACGCCGGCGAATGTCTCGCCGACGTCGAACGATTCGCCGTGCCGGTTGAAGCTTCGGTGATCGGAGGCGTCGAACGCCGTGTC
Organism: Chloroflexota bacterium; assembly: GCA_021812735.1. The sequence goes on from JAKAMV010000752.1 coordinate 4,448, forward strand.
GCGGCGGAGCTTGCCCGTGAGCAGGCCGGAGGCCAGCGGCACGCGCGCGAGCACCCCGACGTCGCGGCGCACGGCCTCGGCGAGCAGGCGCTCAGCCGGGCGCTGGCGGAACATGTTGAAGATGACCTGCACCGACGCGACACCCGGGTACTCGATGGCCTTGAGCGCCTCCTCCACCTTCTCGACCGACACACCGTAGCTGCGGATCCTGCCCTCGGAGACCATCTCGTCCAGCGCCGCGAACACCTCGGGCGTGTAGTACACCTGCGTCGGCGGGCAGTGGAGCTGGACCAGGTCGAGCGTGTCGACGCCGAGGTTCTCGCGGCTCCGGTCGTTCCACTCGCGGAACGCCTCGGGCCGGTAGTTCTCGGGCAGCTGGGGCACGCGGCGGCCCATCTTGGTGGCCACGAAGAACGTCTCGCCGGGGCGCTCCCTCAGGAAGCGGCCGATCAGCCGCTCGCTGTGCCCGTCGCCGTACACGTCCGCGGTGTCGATCAGGTC
>JAKAMV010000046.1 GCA_021812735.1 Chloroflexota bacterium
CGGGGTGTCGTCCAGCGCTCCGTGGCGCCCGTCGCCCCCGCCGCCCGCCGGCCGCCCCGCCTCGTCGCGCGTCGGACGAGCCGCTGATCGGCTCGTCGCCACGCGCCCTGCGCCTTGGGCCGTGCCGCCAGTCGCGCCCGGCCGGCACGCGATGATTCCCGGATAAGGGGCAGGCGCCATGCTGTGGACATGGGTGTTCGAGAGGCTCCGCGCGACATGGGCCTGCGAGACGCACGCCGACTCCTGCAGGCAGCGTGTCGGGATCTGCGGGCGGCCCGCGTTGCTGCCGGGCTGAGTCAGGCACGGATCGCGAGCGCGGCTGGGCTGTCCCCGTCCGCCTACGGTCGACTTGAGCGCGGCGAGTTGCGCTCGACGCCGGTGGAGTCGCTCGCGCGGGCAGCACGCGCGGTCGGCCTCGCCGCGTCGCTCCGCCTCTACCCAGCAGGGCTGCCGGTCCGCGATGCTGGACACCTCCGGCTCGAGCACGACTTCCGCGCCGTGCTCGGCCCAGGGCTCCGCTTCCGCCCGGAGGTTCCCCTGCCGATCGAGGGCGACGCTCGTGCGTGGGACGGCGCCATCTCTGGCGGGGGCGGGCTGGCGTTCGCCGAGTGCGAGATGCGGTTGAGCGACGTGCAGGACCTTCTCCGCAGATGCGAGGTCAAGCTGCGCGACGATCCGAGATCGAGCGTGCTCATCGTCGTCGTTCGGGCGACGCGCCACAATCGAATGGTTCTGGCGGAGCACCGGGAGGCGCTGCGGCCCCTGCTGCCCCTCGATGGCGCGGCGATCCTTCGCCACCTGCGAGCTGGCCGCGTGCCACCCGCAGGCGGGCTGCTCATGCTCTGACCGCTGCGGCCGCAGCGGTCGGCTGGACCGACCGCCGCATGCCCGGCGGCCCTCACGCGCCAGCCCCGTACGCGCGGGCCCGGCACGCCCCGGGCGGCAGCCCGCGGTCCGGCCACCACGCCCCGGGCGGCTGCTCGGTCACCGCGGCCAGGCCAATTCGCACCGACGGGACCGATGACGCTCTGGGCGGGCCACGCCCTGAGGCGGATCAGCCCCGGCCGAGTGCCGCGGCGGCTTTGAGTGCGGCTCCGATCGTGAGGTCCACGCGGCGCACCACCTCGTCCTCCGGCGGGCGGTACCACGGCGCCCCGTCGACGCGGTTCGCGTTCGGGTCGTCCGGGTCGACGATCACGTCGGACACGGTGAGGATCGTGCCGGCGCGGACCGGGCGGCCCTTCGCGCGCTCGCGCATGGCGATCAGGAACAGTGCGGCGCTCTCCATCTCGACGCCCATGTAGCCGCGGCGGCCCCAGCGGACCGACCCGACAGGGTGCGGATCGTAGAACACGTCCGAGGTGATGATCGGGCCGATGTGCGTCACGAGGCCCTCGGCGATCGCCGCGGCCTCGAGCGCTTTGACCACCGCGTAGTCCGCGGTCGGGGCGGACGGCTCGCCGCCGCCCAGCACGCTGCCCATGCCGGTGGCGGGCGCCGCAGCCATCGCCACCAGCGCGTCCCCGATGCCGAGCCTGCCGAAGCCGCCCGTCGTGCCCACGCGGATGAACGTCGTGACGCCGAGCATGAGCAGCTCCTCGACCACGATCGAGGTGGTCGGGGTCCCCATCATCGTGGTCTGGACGGACACCGGGACGCCGTCGACGGTCCCCGTGTAGCCCAGCAGGCCGCGCCGCTCCGAGACGAGGCGCGCCTGCTCGAGGCCGCCGTCGAAGCGGGCGGCGATCCGCGTGGCGCGGAGCGGGTCGCCCGGCAGGAGCACGACGGGGGCGAAATCGCCCGGCTCGGCGGCGACGTGGATGGGCATGGGTTCCTCCAGTTTGTGGGCGCGGCACGGGCGGCGGTGACGCGGACGCTCCGTCCAGCCTGTCGGCTGCTCCCAGTATGTGGTCTGCACCGCGGCCTGGGCCACTGCGGCCGGGGCCACTGCGGTGGGCAGCGCCAGGTCACCAGCGGCGTGCGCCCAGCAGACGGCGGTGCTCGATGAGCGTGCAGCGGTCCATGACGACTGCCAGCCCGGCGTCGTGGGCGATCCTGCCGGCCGCCTCGTTCGCGATGCCGAGCTGGAGCCAGAGGCACGCCGCCCCGGCCGCCACGGCGTCGCGCGCGTGCGTCTCGCAGGCCTCCGGCCGTCGGAACACGTCCACCAGCGCGATCGGGCCCGTCGCGTGGGCCGCGGCCTCCACAGTGGGGTAGCAGGGGAGTCCCTGGACCTCGTCGGCCCCCGGGTTCACGGGCACCACGTCGTAGCCGAGCTCGAGCAGGGACTCCATGACGCCGAACGCCGGCCGCCCGGGGTGGGCCGAGGCGCCGACGAGCGCGATCCGCGGGCGGCTCGCGAGCAGGGCTGCGATCCCCCGGTCGTCGAGGAGCGGCACCGGGAATCGTCCCTCCTGCACCGCGATGAGGTCCGCGATCCGCCTCCGGTCAACTGCCACGTGGGGTCTCGCCTCCCTGCTCCGGGGACGGATCCCGAAGGGCTTTCAGCACCGTCATTTCCTCGATTCGGCTACCCGTCGGTCCCGATTCTCGCGTACTCTAGCCGTCGGCCCGGCCCCGCAGCCGAGGGTGCCCGGGATCTATGGAGGAGTATGCGTGCAGCTCTCTAAGCGGCTGATCGCGCTCGGCGCGACGACAGCCATCATCATCTCCGCGTGCAGCGGCTCGACGGCCAGCACGGCGCCGTCCGAGGCCGCGAGCACCGCGCCGACCACGGCCCCTTCCGCGGCGGCCAGCACGGCCCCGTCCGCGGCGGCCAGCACGGCCCCGTCCGCCTCAGCGGCCGCATCGCAGAACACCAACTGGGTCGCGTGCGTCGCGTTCGACACGGGCGGTCTCGGCGACAAGGGCTTCAACGACCTGGCCAAGAAGGGCCTCGACGAGGCCACGGCCTTGGGCATGACGACCCACTACAGCGAGGCCAAGGGCTCGACCGACTACGCGGCGAACATCCAGCGCCTGCTGGACCAGGGCTGCCAGTCCATCATCGCGGTCGGCTTCAACCAGCAGCAGGCCGTCCAGACCGCCGCGCTCGCCAACGCGAAGGTGGACTTCGGCCTCGTCGACAGCACGTGGGACCCGAGCGGCCCCGACGGCAAGGTCGGCACCGCTGACGACATCGCCCAGCCGGCCAACTTCACCGGCCTCGACTTCCAGATCGACCAGGCCGCGATGCTCGCGGGCTACCTCGTCGGCGGCTGGAGCAAGACCGGGATCATGGGCACGTACGGCGGCCAGCAGTTCCCCGGCGTGACCCGGTTCATGGACGGCTACTACGCCGGCATCAAGTACTGGGACCAGGAGAAGAACGCCAGCGTCAAGCTCTTGGGCTGGGACGCGGTCAACCAGACCGGCACGTTCGTCAACGGCGACAACCCGTGGGGCGATGCTGCCAAGGGCGAGTCGCTCGCCAGCGGCTTCGTCGACCAGGGCGCTGACGTGGTCGGCCCGGTCGCCGGCTCCACGGGCAACGGCTCGATCAAGTTCATGCAGTCCAAGGGCCTCTGGGCGATCGGCGTCGACACGGACCAGGCGCTCTCGCTGCCGCAGTACGCCAGCGCCATCCTGACCTCCGCGCAGAAGGTCATCGACAACGCCGTGCTCGACACGTTCAAGATGAACGCCAACGGCAACACCGGCGGCAGCAACTACGAGGGCACGCTCGCCAACGGCGGCGTCACGCTCGCTCCGTTCCACAACTTCGACAGCCAGATCTCGTCCGACCTCAAGGCCGGGATCGACGCCCTCAAGGCGAAGCTGATCGACGGCAGCGTCGCGGTCAAGGACTACCTCAAGTAGTCGTGGCGCGACGCCAGGCCTGACCAACCCGCCCGCCCGCCCTCGGGTCCACCGAGGGCGGGCGGACCGTATCCGAGGGTCGAACGCGCATGCGGCTCGAGCTCCGCGAGATCACCAAGCAGTTCCCGGGCGTCCTGGCCAACGACCGGATCTCGATCGCCGCCGACCGCGGCAAGGTGCTCGGCCTGCTGGGGGAGAACGGGGCCGGCAAGACGACCCTCATGAACATCCTGTCGGGCCTGTACCGACCTGACTCGGGCGAGATCCTGATCGACGGCACGCCGCGGGTCTTCGATGACCCCGCGGAGGCCATCAGCGCCGGCATCGGCATGGTCCACCAGCACTTCATGCTGGTCCCGGTGTTCGACGTCGTCCAGTCCGTGGCCCTGGGGGCGGAGCCCGTCAAGGGCGCGGTCCGCACCTTCGACCGGGCGACCGCGCGGGCCAGGGTGGTCGAGCTGTCCACCCAGTACGGCCTCGACGTGGACCCCGACGCGAGGATCGAGGACCTGCCGGTCGGCGTCCGCCAGCGTGTCGAGATCCTCAAGGCGCTGTACCGCAAGAGCGACATCCTCGTGCTCGACGAGCCGTCGGCGGTGCTCACCCCGGGCGAGACCGAGGAGCTGTTCACGATCATCCGTGGCCTCGCGGCCGGTGGCACCACGATCATCTTCATCACTCACAAGCTCAACGAGGTCCTCGAGGTCGCGGACACCATCACCGTCCTGCGCCGGGGCCGCGTGGCGGGCACCGTCCTGCCGGGCGAGACCAGCCGGGAGGAGCTCGCGAACCTCATGGTCGGCCGGGACGTCGAGCTGACCGTGACGCGCGGCCAGGCCCACCCGGGCGAGGTCGTGCTCGAGCTCAAGGACGTGTTCGTCCGGAACGACCGCGACGACATGGCCGTGCGGGGCGTCAACCTCGATGTCCGCGCGGGCGAGATCGTCGCCGTCGCGGGCGTGCAGGGCAATGGCCAGACCGAGCTCGTCGAGGCCATCACGGGCCTGCGCCAGGTGGACTCGGGACACATCAGGATCGAGGGCACGGTCGTGGACCAGGCCAGGCCGCGAAAGGTGTCGGATCTGGGGGTGGCGCACATCCCCGAGGACCGCATGCGCGACGGGCTGGTCAAGGCGATGACCGTGGCCGAGAACTACATCCTCGACAGCTACCACCGCGAGCCCTACAGCCGCAGCGGGCGCTTCGACCGGAGCGCCATCGCGCGCGAGGCGCACAGGGGCGTCGAGGAGTTCGACATCCGGACCCCATCGATCGAGACCCACGTCGGCAACCTGTCGGGCGGCAACCAGCAGAAGGTGATCGTGGCCCGTGAGTTCTCGCGGCCCGTCAGGCTGGTGGTCGCGTCGCAGCCCACGCGCGGCCTCGACGTCGGGTCGATCGAGTACATCCACAGGCGGATCATCGAGCAGCGCGACGCCGGCGCTGCGATCCTCATCGTCAGCACCGAGCTCGACGAGGTCCTCGCCCTGGGAGACCGCGTGGCGGTCATGTTCTCGGGCAGGATCGTCGGCGTGCTCCCCTCGGAGCAGGCAACCAAGGAGGCGGTCGGGATGCTCATGGGAGGCGTGCATTGAGCGGCCTGGCGCGGCTCCGGCCGCTGGCCATCCCGGCCCTGGCGGTCCTCTCCGCGTTCATCGTCGGGTCGATCTTCCTGATCTTCACCGACATCCCGGCCCTCCAGGTGCTGTTCGCCGGCAGGCCGGTTGACTTCTTGGCGACCGCCGTCGGCAACGTCGTGCACGCCTACGTGGCGCTGCTCACCGGCGCGTTCGGCGATCCACCCAGGTTCGCCGAAGCGATCCAGCAGGGGACGCCCCAGGCCTGGGCGACGGCGGTCCGGCCGCTCAGCGAGACGCTGGTCGCCGCGACGCCGCTCATCTTCACGGGCCTCGCGATCGCGGTCTCGTTCCGGTCCGGCGTGTTCAACATCGGCGGCGACGGGCAGTTCGTGCTGGGCGCCCTGGGCGCCACGGCCACCGCGCTGCTGCTCCGCGGCTTCCCGGCCCCCTTCACGCTGCTCGCGTCGCTGTTCGCCGGCGTCGTCTTCGGCGCGGCGTGGGGCTTCATCCCGGGCTTCCTCAAGGCCCGGACCGGGGCCCACGAGGTCATCACGACCATCATGCTCAACTACGTTGCGCTGCAGATCGTCCAGCTGGCGCTGCGCACGGACTTCATGCGGCCGCCCACGGGCTCCGAGCCGATCTCGCAGGTCATCGACTTCGTGCGCGTGCCGCAGCTCATCCCGCTGCCCGGGCTCCGGCTCCACTGGGGCTTCGTCGTCGCGCTCGTCGCGGCGGCGATGGTGAGCTACTTCCTGTTCCGCACGACCAAGGGCTTCGAGCTCCGGTCGGCGGGCCTGAACCTGACCGCGGCCCGCTACGCCGGCATGAGCGCTGGCGGCTCCATCATCCTGGCCATGGTCATCTCGGGCGCCCTGGCCGGGCTGGGCGGGGCGTTCCAGGTGCTGGGCACGGTGACGCAGATGTCCAACGACGTCGATGCCGGCTACGGCTGGACCGCCATCGCCCTGGCGCTGCTGGGCGGCACCCGACCGAGCGGCGTGATCATCGCGGCGATCCTGTTCGGCGCGCTCAACAACGGCGGCCACGAGATGCAGATCGAGACGGCGATCCCGCTCGACCTGCTGGTGTTCATCCAGGCCCTCGTGATCATGTTCGTGGCGGCACCCGACCTCGTGCGCCGGATCTACCGGCTCAAGGCCAAGACCGCGGAGCCCGGCGCGCCGGCCTCCGAGGGGGCGGCCGCATGACCGCCGCGGCAGCCCCCGCCAACGCGATCGTCCCGGCCGTCAGCGAGGCGGCGCGCCGCGCCCAGCGCAGCGCCCGCGTCCGCGGAATCATCATCGCGGCGCTCGGCCTCATCGCGTTCAGCCTCGCCTCGAACACGATGACCACCGACGTCACCTTCAAGTTCTGGCTGCAGCAGCAGGGCAAGGCCTTCGCCCAGGTGGACACCAGCCCGGGCGAGCTGTGGATCCTGGCCGGGATCACCACCGGGTTCACCGGCATCTGGCAGCTCTGGAAGGGCGCCGCCGTCCGGTGGCGCCTGTGGCTCGTCCTCTGGCTGCCGTTCTGGGTCATCGCCATCATGGGCCACCTGCTGGTGGGCCAGACGGCGGTCCTGACCAACCTGTTCTCGAGCACCCTCGAGTACGCGTTCCCGATCTCGATGGGCGCGTTCGCGGCGATGATCTGCGAGCGGTCCGGCATGTTCGACATCGCCGTCGAGGGCCAGATGCTCGTGGGCGCCTGCGTGGCCTCGATCGCGGGCAGCATGGCGCTCCAGTGGCTGGGCCCTGACGCCGGGGCGATCGCGGGGCCCATCGTCGGCCCGACGTTCGCGGCCCTGTCCGGCATGGCCATCGGCCTGCTCATGGCCTGGCTGGCGATCCGGTACCACGTCGACCAGATCATCAGCGGCACCGTGGTCAACTTCGGCGCCCTGGGCCTGACCAACTTCATGTACCTGCGCGTGCTGCAGACCTACACCGACTACAACACGCCGCCGACGATCGAGAAGATCCAGATCCCGCTGCTGACCGACATCCCGGTCCTGGGACCCATCTTCTTCCAGGGCACGCCGTACATGTACGTCGGCTGGGTCGTGATGCTCGTGCTCACGTACTTCATCTTCCGGACGCGCTGGGGCCTGCGGCTCCGGGCGTCGGGCGAGTACCCGCAGGCCGCGGGCACGGTGGGCATCAACGTCCTCGGCATCCGCTACCGCGCGATGATCATCGCCGGGGCGATCGCCGGCTTCGCCGGCTCCTACCTGTCCCTCCACTCGGCCGGCAGCTTCCAGATGAACATGTCGGCCGGCAAGGGCTGGATCGCGATCGCGGCCATGATCTTCGGCGCGTGGAACCCGATCGGCGCGTTCGGGGCCGCCCTCGTGTTCGGCTTCGCCGACGCCGCCCAGCAGCTGCTCTCGACCCTGGGCGTGGACATCCCGCCCCAGTTCCTCGCGAGCGTGCCCTACCTCATGACCGTCATCGTGGTGGCGGGCGTGGTGGGCCGCGTCCGGGGCCCGGCCATGGCCGGGCAGCCCTACGAGCAGGGCTGAGTGAGCGCGGGCGTCAACCTCGACGACTGGGGACCGGTCCACGCCGTCCCCACATTCCACAAGGCCAGGGCCGGCGAGCGGACCGCACCGTTCGGCACGCCGGAGCACCCGCTCCCGCTGATCATCGACAGCGACCCCGGGCTCGACGACGCGCTGGCCATCGGCCTCGCCTGCGCGAGCCCCGAGGTCAGGCTCCTGGCCGTGACCACCGTCGGCGGGAACGCCGACGTGACCCTCTGCACGGAGAACGCGCTCCGGCTCCTCCACGCCTACGGCCGCGACGACGTGCCGGTGGCCGAGGGGGCGGCGGGCGCGCTGCTAGGCGACGTCGTCCGCGCCACGGAGGTCCACGGCGCCTCCGGCGTCGGCAACACGCAGCTCGCGCCGTCTCCGAACCGGGCGAGCCCCGAGAGTGCCGTGGCGCTCATGGCGCGCCTCCTCGCGGCGTCGGCCGAGCCGGTGGCCATCGCGCCGATCGGGCCGCTCACCAACATCGCGCTGCTGCTGCGGGAGCACCCGAGCCTCGCGTCCAGGATCGCGCACCTGTGCCTGATGGGCGGCTCCATCGGGGAGGGGAACACCAGCGCGGCGGCCGAGTTCAACATCGTGGCCGACCCGGAGGCGGCGGACGTCGTGTTCCGGTCGGGCGTGCCCATCACGATGATCGGCCTCGACGTCACCCACCAGGCGCTGCTGGACCGGACCGCAGCGCAGGCGCTCCGGGATCTGGGGAATGAATCGGGTCGGATCGCCGCCGAGCTGACGGACTACGCACTCGACCGGAACCTCCAGTGGTCTGGCGCAACCACGACGGCCATCCACGATGCCGTGGCCATCGCGCACCTCGTGGCGCCCGACCTCATCGCGGTGGCCCCGTATCACGTCGCGGTCGAGACGGGCCACGGCCCGGCCCGCGGCCGGACCGTCTGCGACGGGCTGCCCTACCGCCTCCGCCGGTACGGGCGCCAGCCCAACGCCGACGTGGGCATCCGCATCGACCGCAGCCGCTTCGAGCGGCTGCTCCTGGACGCGTACGCGAGGCTCCCGTGACCGCCGACCCCGCCCGGACCCCGGTCGTCATCGACTGCGACCCCGGCCACGACGACGCCCTGGCGATCGCGCTGGCGCTCGCGAGCCCGGAGCTCGAGGTGCTGGGCATCACGACGGTAGGCGGCAACGCGCCGCTGGCCGCCACGACCCGCAACGCCGGCCGCGTGCTGGCGCTGCTGGGGCGGAGCGACATCCCGGTCGCCGCGGGCCCGCCGCAGCCGCTGGTCCGGCCGCTCGAGACCGCGCCGCAGGTCCATGGCGTGTCTGGCCTCGACGGGGCGGACCTGCCGGAGCCCGCTGCCGAGCCCCGCCCGGAGGGGGCGCTGGAGTTCCTGCGCCGGACCCTTGCCGCCGCGCCCGCTCCCGTCACCCTGATCCCGACCGGTCCGCTGACCAACATCGGGCTGCTGCTGCGGACGCATCCCGAGGTCGCCTCCAGGATCGCCCGGATCTCGCTCATGGGCGGCGCGGTGCGGGCCGGCAACTGGACGCCCGCGGCCGAGTTCAACATCTGGGTGGACCCCGAGGCCGCCCGGATCGTGTTCCGCAGCGGCGTGCCGATCACGATGTGCGGGCTCGAGGTCACCCACAAGGCCCTCTTCGGCTGGCCCGAGATCGCCCGCCTCGACGCGCTCGGCACGCGCGTCGGGACGGTGTTCGCGGACCTGATGCGGTTCTTCGTCAAGTTCCACGTGGAGCGGTACGGCACCGCCGACACGCCCATCCACGACGCCGTGGCGGTGGCGGCGGTCTCGCGGCCGGGCATGGTGGGCGTGAAGCGCTACCACGTCGACGTCGAGGTCAGCGGCGAGCTGACGCGCGGGCGGACCGTGGTGGACGACCGCGGCCAGAGCGGCACGGGGCTCGAGCCCAATGTGGACGTGGCGCTCGACATCGATCGCGGAGCGTTCGCGGACCTCCTGATCGGCGCCATCGCCACGTACCGCTGACGAACCGCCGGTCCCGGCGCGGCGCCCGGACCGGACGGCGAGCAGATCGGCGGGCGTGCGCGACGGCCGCGTCCGTCAGCCGGCCGGGGTCAGCCAGACCGGGTACTCGGTGATGTTCTCCGGCGCTCCGTCCTTCGGGGACAGGTCGTACACCCGGAGCGTGCCCCACTGGGCCGTGCCCGCCGTGTAGGCGAGCGTCGCCGAGAAGTCGCCCCAGCAGCCCGTCCCGCACGAGGCCATGACCTGCTGGTCGACGAGGACCCGGCCGGCGCCGTCCCGGAGCTGGGCGCGGAACGACGCCTCGAACACGTTGGCGACGCCGCTGACCCGGGCCGGATTGCCGGCGGCGGCCCCCCAGGCCGGGCGGTCCACGAAGATCGCCGGCAGGAACGCCTCGCGGTAGGTGTCGCGAGCGAACGGGCCGCCTGCGTTCTGACCGTCGAGTTGGAAGACGACGGCGTGCACCGTGGAGAACTGGGTGAGCGTGTACACGACCTGGGCGAACCGCTCGTCCGGGCTGGCCGCGTTGAAGCCGGCGGTGAACTCGCTCGAGAGGTCGATCGCGGCCACGCCGTTCTGGACCGTCAGGCCCAGGAGCCGCGTCGTGGTCGGGACGGCCGATGCGATCGCGGGCCGGGCGCCCAGCTCGGCGGTGTTGGGGCCGGCGATCAGCTGGCGGATCGCCGCAGTCGCGACGGCGGCCGTGGCGGGGAGCTCCCGCAGGACCGGGACGAGCCCTGCGCCGCCGCTGGCCCGGGCGAGCACGAAGTAGGCGCGCACGACGACCGTCCCAGCCTGCGCCGGCGTGGGCGAGGCGGCGGGTGCGCCGGTCGGGACGCCCGAGGCGGATGCCGCGGGCCCCGTCGCCGTCGCCGCGGGCGTCGGCGTGAGGGTCGGCGCGAGCGTCGCGGTCTCGCCCGGCCCGGGCGTGGCGTCGCCGGACGGCGGGACCACCGAGGCGTCGCCGGTGGGCGCCGGGGTGGACGGGGTGCCGAGCGGGCCGCTGGTGGGCGAGCACCCGGCCGCCACGGCCAGGACAGTCGCCAGGGTCAGGATCAGCGTGGCGGAGGAACGGCCGCCGATGCGCATGCCGCGACCTCGATGCGAGTTCCGAACGGCCTCAGCATCGCACCCGCGCATGCCGGGGCCGTGACCGCCTGGTAACGATCAGGCCACGCCCGTGTCGCGGTCCGGTGTCCGGGGCACGGTCAGCGTGAAGACCAGGCCGCCCCCCGGCCGGGCGCGCGCCCGGAGGGAGGCGCCGATCAGCGCGGCGTGCTCGGCGGCGATGGCGAGCCCGAGGCCGGACGAGCCCCCGGCGCGCGACGGGTCGGCCTTGTAGAACCGCTCGAACAGGTGGGGGATCGCGAGCGCGGACACCCCGGGGCCGCGGTCCGCCACGGTGATCACCGCCCCGCCGCGGACCGCCACGAGCGACACCTCCACCCGCGCCCCCGGCGCGTGCTCGCGCGCGTTGTCGAGCAGGTTGCCCAGGATCCGCTCAAGGCGGCGCGGGTCGGTTGTCGCGGGGAGGGGCACCGCGGGGACGGCAAGCGAAGCCTCCGGCAGCCGTGCGGCGACCACCGCGGCCACGAGGCGTCCGAGGTCCACGGGCTCCGGGGCCGGCTGCTCGGCCGCGGAATCGAACCGGGAGATCTCCAGCAGGTCATCCACCAGCGTTCGCATCCGCCGGACATCGCGCACGAGGAGCTCGCCCGCCCGTCGGGCGTCGGACGGCAGGCCAGCCAGCTCGGGCTCGATCAGCGACGCCTCGGCGACCAGCGCGGCGAGCGGCGTGCGGAGCTCGTGCGTCACGTCGGCGACGAACTGGCGGTTGTGGCCTTGCGCCTCCTCCAGGCGAGCAACAGTCGCCTCGAGCGACTCGGCCATCCGGTTGAGCTCGGCGGCGAGCCCTGCGAGCTCGTCGCGGCCGCCGACCGGGACGCGGGCGCGGAGGTCACCGCTCGCGATCCGGCTGGCGACACCCCCGGCAGCCGCGATCGGACGCAGGATCCCCCGGGTGATGACGCCGGCCGCGACGAGCGCGAGCAGGACCGCGGCGAGGCCGGCCGTGACCAACCCCAGCCGAAGCTGGGCGAGCGCGGTGTCCACCTGCGAGGCGTCGAAGACGAGGTACAGGTCGGGCGGCCCGCCCTGGCGTCCGCCGACGATCAGCGCACTCTGCCCGCGGAGGTTCTGCCAGGCGAAGCCGAGCTGCCCGCCCGCCACTATCTGACGCAGGGCCGGGTCGATCTCCGCCACTGCCCCAACGAGCGCGGGCGAGGACACGTACACGTCTCCGCTCCCGAAGTCGGCGATCGTCTCCACGTCGCCCCGGAAGCGGAACGCGGCCGGCAGCCCGCTGGCGGCGAACGCGGCGGCGGTGGTGGGCGGCGGATCCGCGGCCGGCAGGAGGGCCGACAGGTCGAAGTCCGCCTGGCGGCGCGCCTCGGCCACCATGGAGCCGCGGAGCGAGGAGTCCACGAAGGCGTAGACGCCGAGGCCGATGCCGGCCACGGTCACGGCGACGAGCGCGACGAGCGTGAGCGCCAGCCGGATCCGGAGGCCGCCGGGGAGGCGGAGGCGTCGCCGCATGGCCCGGCCTCAGCCGGAAGGCCGGACGGCCTTGTACCCGGCGCCCCGCACGGTGACGATGAGCGCGGGGTCCGCGGGATCGGCCTCGACCTTGGCCCGGAGCCGGCCCACGGCGACGTCCACCAGCCGAGAATCGCCGAGGAAGTCGTAGCCCCAGACGCGGTCGAGGAGCGCCTCGCGGGCGACCACCCGCCCGGGCTGGCGTGCGAGCTCGAGCAGCAGGTCGAACTCGGTCCGGGTGAGGCCCACCTCGCGGCCGCAGAGCGCAACCGTCCGACCAGCCGGGTCGATCCGGAGGCCGCCGAGGACGATCGCCTCGTCGGCCGTCCCGCCCGCCTCGACGGGGGCGCGGCGGCGGAGCGCGGCGCGAACGCGGGCCACCAGCTCGGGCATCTCGAACGGCTTCTTCACGTAGTCGTCGGCCCCCGACTCGAGGCCCACCACGACGTCGATCGTGTCGGCGCGCGCGGTGAGCATCACGACCGGCGTCGTCGCCTCGCGCCGGATCGAACGAAGCACCTCCAGGCCGTCGAGGCGGGGGAGCATCACGTCCAGGAGGACCAGGTCCGGCCGGCCCGACCGCCACCGGTCGAGCCCCTCGATGCCGTCGACCGCGGTCACCACGCTGAACCCGGCCGCCCGAAGCCCGAGCGCGGTCACCTCGCGGATCGATGGGTCGTCCTCGACGAGCAGGATGCGGGCGTCCACGCGTTCGAGTATGGCTGAGGCGATGTCAGTGCGTCGTGCGGCCGTGCTCCCGGTCGAGCTCGTCGAGGCGGGCGTCGGAGATGCCGAGCTGGTGGGCCACCTCGTGGCGAACCGTCTCACGGACACGGGCGCGGACGCCGTCCAGTGTGGTCGCGGAGCGCAGGCAGGGTCCGCGGAAGATCGTGATCCGCGACGGCTGGAGCGTCCAGCCGGCTTCGTATCCGGACCGCGGAACGCCCTCGAACAGGCCATACATGCCGGGGACGCCCAGTCGCTCGAGCTGCTCGCGTGTGGGCTCGTCCTCGATCAGCACCGCCAGCGAGCCGAGCGCGCGACGGAACTGGCCCGGGATCTCGTCAAGGGCGTCGAAGACCCAGTCCTCGAAGGTCTCGTCGTCGACCTGCCCGGGTTGCTCCATGCCTGCAGGGTAGCGGGGGAGGACCGAGCGCGGCGCGGCCATTCCTGCGCGGCCTCGCCCTGCGCGGCCTCGCCGCTCCTTCGCGTCGTGCGTTGGCAGGGTGCTGACCGCCCAGCGGGCACTCGGTTGCGCGTGCCCGGCCGGCGGGCAGTCCGGCGCACGGCCTCGGCCCGACCCGGGGCCCGGCGCCCGCGCCGCGCATCCGGCTGACCGCCCAGCGGGCATCTGCGCCGGAGTGCCCGCCCAGCGGGCAGCATGCGGGGGGCGCAGGAAACGAGCATGCGGGGGTGGCGGAGGAACGAGCGGAGCCGGCGGGAACGAGCATGCGGGGGAGGCGCCGCGGGGGAGGCGCAGGAACGAGCAGCGCGGAGCCGGCAGGAACGAGCCGAGCCGGCGGGAACGAGCATGCGGAGGAGGCGCCGCGGGGCGCGCGGCACGCGAAGTGGCCTGCCGCGCGACAGAAGGGGTCCTCCTAGATCCCGGCGCTGGCGTCGAGCGAGTCGCCCCCCGCGGCGGCGTCGCGCGCGCCGGTGTCGCCCGAGCCCGGCTGGGCCGCGTCGTCGGACGGCGCCCACGCGGGCGGGGCCGGCTCCTCGATCGGCGGCAGGAGCGGGCTGCCGGTGATCAGCCGCGTGCCCCGTCCGCTGGTGAAGAAGCTCCACGCCCAGCGGACCATGACGACGATCCGGTTGGCGAACCCGATGAGATAGAAGATGTGGATCGCCAGCCACATCATCCAGGCGATGACGCCGCCCTGGCGGCCCAGCGGCCCGAGCCAGCGGATGTTCGTCACGCCGTGCAGGCGCCCGATCACGGCCACGTCGCCCTTGTCGGTGTACTTGAACGCGCCGGGATTGCCGCCGTCGAGCCGTGTGAGCACGGCCCTCGCCGCCCACGAGCCCGACTGGATGGCGCCCTGGGCGATCCCGGGCACGGGCCGCTCCTTCTTCCAGGGCTGCACGGCGGCGTCGCCGAGCGCGAGGATCTCGGGATGCCCCGGCACGGTGAGGCCCGGGCCCACGATGATCCGGCCGGCGCGGTCGGTCTGGGCGCCCGTCGCCTCGGCCACGCGCCGGGCGAAGGTCGACGCCTGGACGCCGGCGGCCCAGAGCGTGGTGCGGGCCGGGATGGCCACCTCCACGCCGTCGTGGACCACCGTCACCTTGCGGGCGTCGACGTCGATCACGCGGGTGCTGGTCCGGACGTCCACGCCCAGCTTGGACAGCTGCTTGCGCGCCGACCTGGAACGATCGGGCGGGTAGGGGGGAAGGATCCGGTCGAGCGCCTCGACCAGGATGATCCGGGCGTCGGGCGAGTGGATCGAGCGGAAGTCGCGACGCAGCGTGTCGTTCGCGATCTCGCCCAGGGCGCCCGCCAGCTCCACGCCCGTGGGCCCACCGCCGATCACCAGGAACGTCATCCACTCACGGCGCCGGTCGAGGTTCTGCTCGCGCTCGGCTGCCTCGAACGCGATCAGGATCCGGCGCCGGATCTCGAGGGCATCGTCGATCGACTTGAGGCCGGGCGCATTCGCCGCCCACTGGTCGTTGCCGAAGTACGAGTGGCGCGCGCCCGTGGCCACGATCAGCGTGTCGTACTGGACCGGCCCGCCGTCGGACAGCAGGACCTCGCGCCGCTCCACGTCGATGCCCACGGCCTCGCCCAGCAGGACGGTCGTGTTGGCGCGCTTGCGCAGGATCGAGCGCAGCGGCTGGGCGATATCGCCCGGCGAGATGGCGCCGGTCGCCACCTGGTACAGCAGTGGCTGGAATGTGTGGAAGTTGCGCCGGTCGACAAGGGTGACGCTGACACGCGGGTCCTTGCCAAGGATGCGCGCGGCGTTCAGACCGCCGAAGCCACCGCCGATGATGAGGACGCGATGGGAAGACATGGCGGCCCCATCCTCGCACGGCTGTCGACGCTGCACGGGCGCGCCGGGGTTGCGCCGCGGGCGCGGCCTGGTCGCTGCCGGCGATCGAGGCCTGCGGTCGAGGCCTGCGGTCCTCGCCGTCCAGCGCTCGGCCACGGAACGCCGGTCAGCCGCGGGCGAGGCGCTCGCCGTCGGCCAGCAGCGCGTCCCGGATCGTCGCCGAGGTTGCCTCGGCGTACACGCGGCACAGCGGCTCGGTGCCCGAGGTGCGGATCATGACCCAGGACCCGTCCTCGATGAAGAACTTGTAGCCGTCGTTGGTGGACAGCGGCTGCGTCCGGACCACGGCCTGATCGGCGAGGGCCGTCGGGGCCGCCTCGCGCAGCCCCTCGACGATGCGCCGCTTGACCGCGTCGTAGCCGGCCCGCTCGAAGTGGAGATCCGTCCGCAGGTAGTAGGACTGGCCGGCGAGCGCATGGAAGTGCTCCAGCATCCTCGACACCGGCCAGACGCCGCGCGCCTTCTCGCGCAGGAACAGGTCGAGCAGCAGGAGGTCGGCGTAGATGCCGTCGCGCTCGGGCAGGTGCATGCCGAACCCGAAGCCGCCCGACTCCTCGCCGCCCATCATGGCGCCCGTCTCGATCATCTTGGGGCCGATGAATTTGAAGCCCACCGGCACCTCGTGGACGTCGAAGCCGTAGTGCGCGCCCAACCGGGGGACCATGGACGTGTTGTTGACGCTGTAGACCACCGGGTCTCGCCAGCCGCGGTGCTCTGCGAGGTAGTAGGCGAGCAGGCCCGTCACCTGGAGCTGGTGGATGAACACGCCGCGCTCGTCAGCCGCGCCCGCCCGGTCGGCGTCGCCGTCGAGCAGGAGGCCGAGGTCGAAGCCGCCGGCGGCGATCCGCGCCAGCGCCTCGTTGATGTGCGGCCGGATGGGCTCGGGGTTGACGCCGCCGAAGTAGGGGTTGCGCTCCAAGTGGAGCTCGGTGACCCGGATCCTGCCGCCCGACAGCAGCCGGCTGATCCAGCCCGCGCCCGAGCCGTAGAGCGGCTCCACGAGCACGCCGACGTCGGCGGCCCGCAGGGCGTCGAGGTCGACGGTCTTCCGGACGTGCGCCTCGTAGTCGTCGTACGGGTCGAAGCGCTCGAGCAGGCCGGCGGCCTCCGCGTCGGCCAGGGGCCGGCGCTCGATCGCGAGATCTGCGTTGCGCGCGATCTGCGCCTCGATGACCTTGAGCATTTCGGCGCCCGCGGCGGCTCCGGTGGGGGCCTTCACCTTGAACCCGTTGTCGGTCCAGGGGTTGTGGCTGGCGGTGATGACGATGCCCGCCGCCGCGCCGTGGAGCACCACCTCGAGCGATGACATCTGGGTCGGCACCGCGTGCGCGGCCAGCGCGACCGGGATCCCGCGGGCCGTCAGCACCTCGGCCGCAGCCGCCGCGAAGTGCTCGGACGCGAACCGCCGGTCGAAGGCGATCACCACGCCCTTGGCGGCCTCGCCGCGGCTCGTGACGTACTCGGCCACGCCGTCCGCGCAGCGGCGAACCGAATCGAACGTGAAGTCCTCGGCCGTCCGAGCGCGCCAGCCGTCGGTCCCGAAGACGATCGTGGGTGCGCGGCGGGGCTCGGCGGTGGTCGTCACGTTGCTGACCTCGATGGGCTGGTCCGCGGCTGGGCGGTCGGCCGGCGGCACGGCGTGGGCTGCCGGGTGGGGCGGTGGCTGGAGGCGAGGATACCGGGCTCGCGCCGCTCGGTTGCGCAGATGCTGCCGCGGTGGCGGGGGCGGCGCCCGGTGTCCGATCAGCCCGCAGTCAGCCAGCCGCGGATGGCGTCCTCGAGCGCCTCCCGGGTCCCCTCGATGCGCTCGCTGAACCGCACCGGCCGGCGCAGGACCGCGTCGAGCTGCGGCGGGACGGCCGCACCCGGGGCGAGGTCGACGACCCGGCCGAGCAGGTCGAGCTCGGCGTCGCCGGAGGGCATCGGCGCGTCCGGCGGCTGGCCCGTGAGCGCGCGCGTGACGTCGGCGGCGAACTTGGCCCAGTGGGCCGTCGCGACAA
Source organism: Chloroflexota bacterium (assembly GCA_021812735.1). Next base: position 17,575 of record JAKAMV010000046.1, read on the forward strand.
TCAGCATCGGCCGGCGACCGCCGACCTCGTCCGCTACCCGCCAAGCCACCGCCGTGTGGGGGTCGAGCAGGTAGCCCCGCTCGCGCTGGACCTGCCCGATGGTGGCCAGACAGGCGGCGTTGTCCACCCAGCCCCCCGCGAAGACCCCGTGCAGGCGCCCGAGCGTTGCGGCGTCCACCGCGAACCGGCCGCCGGCACGCAGGTCGGTCATCCAGCCGCGCACGCGGTCTGGATCTTCGGTGAGGTCGAGCAGGAGGCGCTCGAGGTTGCTGGAGACCAGGATGTCCATGGACGGCGACGGCGTCCTGACCAGCGACCGCCCGGCGATGTCGTAGACACCGGTGGCGATGAACTCGGCGAGCACGTTGTTCGCGTTGCTCGCGCTGATGAGGCGGCCGATCGGGGCGCCCATGCGTCGCGCGTACCAAGCCGCCAGCACGTTGCCGAAGTTGCCCGTCGGCACGCAGACGTCGACGAGCTGGCCGTCGCGCAGGGCGCCTCGCGCCCGCAGGTCCGAGCAGGCGGACAGGTAGTACGCGATCTGGGGCAGCAGCCGCCCCCAGTTGATCGAGTTGGCCGACGAGAGCGACACGCGGTGGCCCGCGTGCAGCTCGGCAGCGAACGCCTCGTCCTCGAACACCCGCTTCGCGCTCGTCTGGCAGGCGTCGAAGTCGCCGGCGACGCGGAAGACCTTCACGTTCGCGCCTTGGCGCGTCGTCATCTGGCGCTCCTGGAGCGTGGACACCCCGGCGTCCGGGAACAGGACGGCAATCCTGGTGTGCTCCCGATCGGCGAAGCCCTCGAGGGCGGCCGCGCCCGTGTCGCCGCTGGTGGCGACGAGGATCAGGTAGGACCGGCCGTCCGCGCCGCCGTCTGCACCCGCCCTCTCGATGGACGCACTGAACAGCCGCGGCATGAGCTGGAGCGCCATGTCCTTGAACGCGAGCGTGGGGCCGTGCCAGAGCTCGAGCACGAAGCGTCCACCGCCGAGGTCGCGGACCGGGGCGATCTCGGGCGTGTCGAACTGGGCGCCGTAAGCGCCGGCGGTTGCCGCGCGGAGCTCGGCCGCGTCCAGGTCCGGGCCGAACGCCGCCACCACGCGCTCGGCGCGCTCGGCGTAGGAAAGGGCGGCCAGCCCGTCGACCTCGGCGGCGTCCATCGCCGGGACGCGCTCGGGAACAAACAGCCCGCCGCCCGGGGCGATCCCCTCGAGGACAGCCTCGCTGAACGTCCGGGGCCGGTCCGCCAGGCCGCGCGTGTCGAGGTACCGCATCGGGCGATGGTAGCCAATCGGCCCCGCTCGCCGCGAGTCGCGGCAGACTCGGCGGGCGACCTCAGCTCGCGGCTCACCTCGCGGGTCGAACCTGGCAGGTCAGCACCTTGTGCCCCATCGGTCGTCTCCGAACCTGCCAGGTCCAGGACCGACGTCCGCGTGGGCGTCCAAGGGCGGTGCGGCGTCGCCTTGTCGCCTGCTGGGTTGCCCACCGACGGCCGGATGTCGCGGCGTTGACCTGACAGGTTCACGAGCAGTTCCATCCCTCGTTTCGACCCGCCCGGCGGCCCCGCCGAGTAGACTTGGAACCCCGTGAGCATCGCCCCGAACGACTTCGTCCACCTCCACACGCACAGTGAGTTCAGCCTGCTCGACGGGCTCGGCCGGATCACGGACCTGGTGGAGACCAGCGTCAAGCAGGGCTTCGACAGCCTCGCCGTCACGGACCACGGGGCGCTCTACGGCAGCGTCGCCTTCTACCAGGCGGCCACCAAAGCGGGCATCAAGCCGATCATCGGCGTGGAGACGTACGTCGCCCGCCGCGGGATGCGCGACAAGGAGGCGAAGGCCGACCGCGACCCGTTCCACCTGGTCCTGCTGGCGACGGACCTCGAGGGGTACCAGAACCTCTGCCGGCTGATCACGGACGCCCACGTCGAGGGCTACTACTACAAGCCGCGCATCGACCACGAGCACCTGGCGCGCTACAGCAGGGGCCTCGTCGGTCTCTCGGCGTGCCTCGGCGGCGAGATCCCGCGGGCGCTCGAGGCCGAGGACTGGGACCTCGCCCGCAAGCTGGCCGGCGAGTACCGCGACATCCTGGGCAAGGACCGCTTCTACCTCGAGCTCCAGGACCACGGCATCCCCGACCAGGCGAGGCTGAACCAGCAGCTCCTCAAGCTCGCTCCCGAGATGGGCCTGCCGCTGGTGGTCACCAACGACCTCCACTACGTCCACCGCGACCAGGCCGAGGCCCACGACGTCCTGCTCTGCGTGGGAACCGGCAGCAACCTCGACACGCCCAACCGGATGCGGTTCGAGTCCGACAACTTCTACCTCAAGTCCGCGGCCGAGATGCTCTCGCTCTTCCCGGACCAGCGGGAGGCGTACCTCAACACGCGCAGGGTCGCGGAGATGGTGGACCTCCACCTCCCGCTGGGTGAGCTGCGCATCCCGCACTTCCCGGTGCCCGACGGGGAGACCATCGAGACGTGGCTGCGCAAGGAGTGCCAGCGCGGCCTCGAGCGCCGCTACGGCACGGTGACCCCGGAGATCCAGGCCCGGCTCGACTACGAGCTGGGGATCATCATCCAGATGGGGTACGCGGGCTACTTCCTGATCGTCGCGGACTTCGTCAGCTACGCGCGGAGCCAGGGCATCGCCACCTCCTGCCGCGGCTCGGCGCCCGGGTCCATCGTGACCTACACACTGGGCATCACGCCCGTGGACCCGCTCCACTACGGGCTCCCGTTCGAGCGGTTCCTCAACCCGGACCGCGTGACCATGCCCGACATCGACATCGACTTCGAGGACGAGCGCCGGGGCGAGGTCATCAACTACGTCAGCCGCAAGTACGGCCAGGACCACGTCGCCCAGATCATCACGTTCGGCACGATGCTCGCCCGGGCGGCCATCCGCGACGTCGGCCGAGTGATGGGCATGGGCTACGGCGACGTGGACAAGATCGCCAAGGCTGTGCCCAACCAGCTCGGGATCAAGCTCGCGGACGCGCTCGAGATGAGCCCGCCGCTCAAGGAGATGCACGACGGCGACCCCCAGATCGCCAAGCTGATCGGCTTCGCCCAGCAGCTCGAGGGCGTGGCGCGCAACGCGTCCACCCACGCGGCCGGCGTGGTGATCTCGCGCGAGCCGCTGACCGAGCTGATGCCGCTCCAGAAGGCCACCAACTCCGACGCGCTGATGACGCAGTACGAGATGCACGGCATCGAGGCGCTGGGCCTGCTCAAGTTCGATTTCCTGGGCCTGTCCAACCTCACGATCCTGCGCCGCGCGGTCGAGCTGATCCGGGATCACCGCGGCGTGGAGGTAGACCTCGACGCGATCCCGCTCGACGATTCCAAGACGTTCGACCTGCTCGCCTCGGGCGAGACGACCGGCGTGTTCCAGCTCGAGTCCGCGGGCATGCGCCGTTACATCCGCGAGCTGCGCCCGACCACGGTCTACGACTTGGCGGCCATGGTGGCCCTCTACCGCCCCGGGCCGATGGACAACATCCCGACCTACATCCGCCGCAAGCAGGGCCAGGAGACGGTCGAGTACCTGCACCCGCTGCTGGAGCCGTTCCTCGCCCGGACGTTCGGCGTGTTCGTCTACCAGGAGGACATCATGGCGGCCGCCGTGGCGCTCGGCGGCTTCTCCGGACCCGAGGCGGACACGCTCGGCTTCGCGATCCGCAAGAAGAAGTCGAGCGTGCTGCGCTCGATGAAGGACATGTTCGTCGAGCGGGCGGCAGAGCGCGGCGTGTCGGCGGACACGATCGACGCGGTGTTCAAGGCGTTCGAGCCGTTCGAGCGCTACGGGTTCAACAAGGCGCACGCCACGACTTACGGCCTGGTCGCGTACCAGACCGCGTACCTCAAGGCGAACTACACCGTCGAGTACATGACCTCGGTCCTGTCCACGTTCCGCGACAACGCGGACAAGGTCGCGGCCGCGATCGCCGAGTGCCGGCGCCTGGGCATCGACGTCCGCCCGCCGGACGTGCACCGCAGCAATCTCGGCTTCATGGTCGAGGGCGACGCCATCCGCTTCGGCCTCTTGGCGGTCAAGAACGTGGGCGAGGGGGCGATCGCCTCGATGATCGAGTCGCGGGAGGCGGACGGCGCGTTCCGCAGCCTCACCGACCTGTGCTCGCGGGTGGACGTCCGGCTCGCCAACCGCAAGGTGCTCGAGTCGCTGATCCGCGTGGGCGCCCTGAACGCCTTCGGCCACCCGGCGCAGCTGCTGCTCGGCCTCGACGACGCGCTCGCCGCGGGGCAGGCGGCCCAGCGCGACCGGGTGTCCGGCCAGACCAGCCTGTTCGACATGGGCGGCGACGACGGGACCGTGCTCGAGCGGCCGCTGCCGGTCACGCCCGAGGCGCCCGTCCGCGAGCGGCTGCGCTGGGAGAAGGAGCTCATGGGGCTCTACCTCTCGGACCACCCGATGGGCGAGGTGGCCGACCGCGTGGGTCAGTTCGTGACGGCGTACTCGGGGGACCTGCGCGACGAGTCGCTCGACGGCCAGCGCGTGGTGCTGGGCGGGATCGTGACCGGCATGCGCACGGTGATCACCAAGGCCAAGTCCACGATGGCCGTGGTCACGGTCGAGGACCTCCAGGGGACCATCGAGGTGGTGGTGTTCCCCAAGGCGTACGAGCAGACGGCGGGCGTCTGGCGCGACGGCGCGATCCTGCTCGTCGCGGGCCGCGTCGACCACCGCGGGGAGGAGGCGTCGCTGCTGGCCGACTCCGTGTGGGACTGGGACCAGGTCGCCGAGGCCGGGCCGGACGTCTTCGCCAAGGAGGTCGGCTCGCTCGACAAGCGGAGCCGGCGCGGGCCCGGGGGCCCGAACGGCGGCCAGAATGGCGGTGGCTTCAACCCCAGCGGCGGTGGAAACGGCGGGTCGGCGCGCCGCGACACGGCGGCGGCGGACCCTGGAGCGGTGTCGCCGGTTCGCTCCCGGGTGCCCGTGTCCACGACCCGGGCCGCGGCCGCGGCGGAGCCCGCGTCGCCCGTCACGCCGGGCCCGGCTGCGGCCCCGGCGCCGAACTCGCTTCCGCGCGTCGCCCCGGCCGAGCCCGTCCCGACCTACCAGGAGCCGCCGGACCTCGCGGGCGCCGCGGGCGCCGACGAGCCCGACGAGCCG
>JAKAMV010000047.1 GCA_021812735.1 Chloroflexota bacterium
GCGAGCTCGGTCGAGCGGGCGGCCGCGGGCGAGGAGCCCACCAGCCCCGAGCTCCCCGGCGACGACGAGCTGAGCCGCCTGGCCGAGAGCCACGGCCGGCTTGCGCGCGACCTGGCGCGCCGGACGCGCGAGCTCCGCCGGGTCCTGGACATCGTCGAGAGCGCCACGCTGGGCGAGGCGCCCGAGCAGCTCGCGAATCGGGCCGCCGACGCGGCCCGCGAGGCGTTCGGGATGATCGACTGCGAGGTGCTGCTGATCGACCCGCGCGAGATCCCCTATGAGGAGCCCGTCCCGGGCGAGCCCATCCCGGTCCGGGCCGTGCTGATCGCCAACGGGGAGGCACAGGGGATCGCGGTGGGGCACCTGCCGGCGACCCGCCCGTGGGAGCGCGCCGACCAGGACCTGTTCGAGCTGTTCGCGGTGGAGGTGGCGGCCGCGGTCCGCAACGCCGAGCTGTACGCGCGCGTCGAACGCCAGAACCACCGCCTGCGCGAGCTTGACGAGGCCAAGGACGACTTCCTGCGGGGCGTGTCCCACAACCTCCAGACGCCGCTCGCCAGCATCCGCGGGTACGCCCAGCAGCTGGCCGCGGAGGTGCCCGACCGGCGCTTCGCGATCATCACCGAACAGGTCGACCGCCTCTCGCGGATGGTCCGCCAGCTGCTCACCGTCAGCCGCATCGAGTCGGGCGCCCTGCGGCCCCGCCTCGAGGTGTTCGCGCCCGCGCCGCGCGTCCGCCGGACCTGGGAGGCGCTCGGCGCCGATGACGTCTCGTTCGCGCTGGAGGACCTCGCCGCCGGCTGGCTCGCCCTGGGCGACCCCGACCAGCTCGACCAGGTCCTGTGGGCCCTGCTCGACAACGCGGTCCGCTACGGTGGGCGCGCCCCCGTCGAGGCGAGCGTGGTGGCGAACCCCGCCGGCGGCGAGCTGACGATCACGGTCGCCGACCGCGGCCCGGGCGTGGACGAGGCCGACCGGGACCGGCTGTTCCGGCGCTTCGAGCGCGGCGCCGGGCGGCCCAGCGGGGAGGGCAGCGGCCTGGGGCTGTACGTCTCCCGCGAGCTCTGCCGGGCGATGGGCGGCGACCTGGAGCTGGCCAGGCCTGAGCCGGGGCGCGGCGCTGCGTTCGTCATCTCGCTCCCCGCCGAGGCGCCGGACGAGGCCTGAGGCGCCGGACGAGGCCTGAGGCGCATCGCCACCGGGTGCGCCGGCGCGGACGACCCCCCCTACTTCACCAGCTGCACCGCCAGCGCCTGCCCGGCGAATCCCGGCGTGGTCGTCGTCGGCCCCACGAAGAACGGCACCCGCCAGACGCCCTCGAGGTCCTTGCCGCCGTTGCAGGCGGTGATCTGGAAGCCGGTGAAGCCGACGATGTGGTAGTACGCGTTGGATCCGGAGCCGGCCGCGTAGTCCCACACCGGCACCGTGAGCACGCTCTTGTTGTTCACGTAGTAGCTGCAGTCGGCTGACGCCTTGTTGCCCGGCAGGCTGCCGACGAAGTCGCTGCTGCCGGGCAGGCCCACCTGGGTGCAGCAGCCGAACGCGTTGCCGGGCGGGCCGATCTCGGTCTGCAGGAACGGCTTGCTGTTGGAGCAGCCGCCCACGTTGGCGGGCGGGTCCTGGCCGAGCCCGTAGCCGCTGCAGCCGAACTTGAGCCAGCCGAAGCCGCCCGGCACGTTGAGCGTCCCGTTGGTGAAGCGCTGCGGGTCGCACACGCCGGAGCTGCCCGTGTTCGACGTCGCGTTGCCGGCACACGGGGTGCGGCCGTTGAAGAACGCCTGCGCGATGCCGGCCGCGAATCCGCCCCGGGCGGTGGCCGTGGCGGCTGCCGTCCAGGTGCCGATCCCGATCACGCGCAGGAAGAACGGCTGCCAGCTCTTCTGGGTCGGGACCGTGACGCCGATCGCGGTGGACGGGATGGTGCCGCCGCCGACCCAGCCCGCCGATGCGCCGCTGGCGTCGATGTACTGCGGCCCGCCGGGCGCCCCGAACGCAACCGCGGCACCGTCATTGGCAGCCACGGTCGTGGAGATGGCCGCCCTTACGTTGTCGTCCGTGCCGTCGACCGCGTTGCCGCCGATCTTCTCGGCGACGAGCCGCGCGCCCGCCAGGGCGGCGAAGTCGGCCGCGTTCTGCACGGCCCGCCGCTGCGCCAGCCCGTACCCGCCGTCGATCACCAGCCCGACGCCCACGCAGAGGGCGGTCAGGGCCGCGGCGAACAGGACCAGCATCTGGCCCTGGCGGCCGGACCTCGCGATGTTGCGGCAGGGCATGCGGGAGCCTCCTAGTTGATGACCATGGAGGACGAGCCGGACAGCCAGACGGGCCCCAGGAACTGGCCGATGATCGGCGTGATGGCCGTGTACTGCAGCTCGACGCGGACCGACACGACGTCGCTGGGCGAGCGGCTGGTGCAGGTGACGCCGGTCCACGGACCGGTCGGGGCGCTGCCCTCCGCATCGCAGCTGAGGAACAGGTGGCCGTCGCCGATCGACCCGAACGGGGCCGTCATGCGGTTGGCCGCGGTGCGGGCGTCCGAGTAGAGGCTGGGCGAGCCCGAGGCCACGGCGGCTGGGCACACCGGTCCGTTCGTCGCGCCGCAGGCGGCGTCGGTCGAGCCGACCCAGCCCGCCTCCACCGAGGCCTGCCGCGCCGCCTCCCGGGCCGCCTGGGACACGACGCTGTTCTCGTAGACCAGGCGTCCGCCGTCGATCACAGCGAACAGGAGCAGCACGAAGACGGGCAGCAGGAGGGCGAACTCGACCAGCGTCTGGCCGCCGCGGCGGCGCCGGCCGGCGACATCCCGAGCGCCCTCGGCGGGCACGACGCGTTGAACCGTCACTTCGTCGCCTGGAGTGTGGTGGACTGGGCCCCGCACGAGCCGCCCTGGATGGTCAGCGTCACGGTCCACGGGCCGGACCCCGAGTAGTTGTGCTGCGGCGGGTTCTGCAGCGTGGAGACGGTTCCGTCGCCGAAGCTCCAGCTCCACGACGTGGGGGCGGGCTGCCCCGTGTAGGCGCCCGTGAACGTGTACTTGCCCGCGTGGCCGGTCTCGTTGGCCGTGATGCTCGGGAGGTAGTTGCAGATCGGGGCCGCCGTCGGCGTCGGGTTCGGGATTGGCGTGGGCGTCGGGGTGGGAGTCGGGGACGGGGTTGGCGTGGGTGACGGCGCCACGCCGATGTCGAGCGTCTGCGTGGCGCTTACGGTGCCGGCCGGGTTGCCCACCGTGAGCGTGATCGTGTAGTGGCCGCCCGCCGCGTAGGTGTAGCTCGCCGTCTTGCCGGTGACGGGGATCGTGAGGCTGGCGCCGTCGCCCATGTCCCAGTCGTAGCTCGCGATGGCGCACTGGCCGCCGGTGGGCGTGGACGCGGAGGCGTCGAGGCTGACCGTGAGGTTGGCGGTGGCCACCGTGAAGCTGGGCATCGGCAGGGTTTGGCAGGTGGTGGGCGCCGATCCGCCGCTGGCAGCCAGATGGAGCACCGCCGAGGAGGCGGACGCCTTGAGGCTGACCGCGCCGCCGAAGAACGTGCCGATGACCGGCGTCAGGAAGGTGAACGGCTCGGAGGCGCCGACCGTGATCGTGTTGCCCGTGCCGCTGCCCGCGGCCGCGGTGCTGCAGTCGATCGGGACGCCGAGCTGGTCGGCACAGGTCGTGGTGAACGTCAGGCCGCCTTCGCCGCCCTGGCCCTGCACGTTGACCTCCTGACGCCCGCGCGCCGCGATGCCGTTGGTGTCGGTGGGATTGCCGGCCGCGTACACCGCCGCCTCTCGCGAGGCGTTGGTCACCGAGATGTAGGTGAAGAACAGGCGGCCGAAGTCCAGCGCGATCACGGCCAGCATGAGCAGCACCGGCAGCAGCAGCGCGAACTCGACGGTCGACTGGCCGGCCCGGGCGCGGCGAGACGTTGTGGCGCACCCGCCGCGAGGCAGCCCGTTCGGTCGGAAGCCCTTCCCCGGTCCCATCGCTCGATCGATAGCCGCGCCACCTTGCCGCCCGCTTTGCAGCGGCACGAACGATGGGACCGTGGCGCGCTGGATCGATCGGACCATGCCGGAGACATTTCCGAGCACGACTCGAGCCCTCTTGGGGCACCGTCGCTCCGACCGCGTGGTGTGCCCGCGCACCGGCAATGGAGGGCGACCCGTGGTCTGTTAGGGGTGCTGCAATGCGTCAGCGCGAGAGCTTCCCGCTCGTTGGATGGGCCCTGACTCCTCCGGCGTGCGTCATCGTCCCGGAATCGATGTAAGGGCTGTTGCAAGGTCACGGCGCAACACTTCTGCCCGCACCCGAGGGGAGAGCTCGGGACGGGGAGTCAGCGGATGCGTCTCAGAATCTTGAGGCTGTGCCGGGGGGGCCGCGCGCGCGCCAGGGCTCGGCAGACCACGGGCAAGTTAGGCCAATCGCTGCCGGAATTCGCCCTGGTTCTCGTGCCGATCATGCTCCTGCTGCTCGGCGCGATCCAGTTCGGCGCGATCTGGGCAACGCAGGTCGGCGTGACCAACGCCGTGCGCGACGCAGCCCGTGCCGCATCGCTCGTCCAGCCAAAGGCCGATGCGGCGGGAACAATCGACACGACCACCGAGACTGCGTACGCGAACTCGGTCAAGATCAACAAGCTCCTGGCGGGTCTCGCCGCCCAAGTTCCCTTCTACAGCTCGACGAACCTGCAGTCCGTGTCGATCTGCTACACGAGCGTCACTGACGTGTCCGGCTCGCTTTCGCTCGAGACGACCGTCACGGTGCGTTACGGCCACAGCATCTTCATCCCGTTGATCGCGGGCGTGCTCGGCACGAACAACCTTGCCGCCACGAGCACGATCACGCTGCCGGTGGGCCTCGACAAGCCGTATTCGCTTCCGGCAGCCGGCACGAGCGGATGCTCCTCGTGATGGCGCACGTGCGGCGGAAGGCCCGTGGCCAGTCGCTCGTGGAGTTCGCCCTGGTCTTCCCGGTCTTCCTCCTCGCCGTCTTCGCCGTGATCCAGTTCAGTTTCCTCATGGGCGGCCAGGACGCCATGACCAACGCGGTTCGCGAGGCGACGCGCTACGCGTCTACCCTTCCGGTCTCGAACACGACCGATGCGGGATCGTGCTCCAGCCCTTCCTCCACCGCCGGGCGCGCCTACACCCAGCTCTTGGCGTCCCTTCAGAGCAAGCTGCCCGGGTACAGCGCCAGCAACCTCGTGGGGTGCGGCGCAGCGGCTCCAGCGTCGTCAGTCTCCTACTGCATTCGCGCCAACCCGGATTCCACGTACTCGATCTACGTGACGGTCCAGGTTGTCTACCGTCACCCGCTCTTCGTGCCACTCGTCGGCGCGATCATCGACCGGATCGATGGGACGGCGGACAACGCCCTCCGCGCCTCCGCGCAAGAGCAGATGCGCGTGGAGACATTCAATCTGAGCGGCAGCTACCTCGGAGGGTTCTCCACATGCCCCTGATCGTTGCGGGCCGCGCGCCGGATCCACGCACCGCGCCCGATCGCGTGCGGGGGCAGATCATCGTTCTCTTCGCCCTCTTCGTCGTCGTGCTCATCGGCTTCGCGGCCATCGCCGTCGACTTGGGGTCGTACCTCAAGGTTCGGCGCGACTACCAGAATGCCGCCGACGCAGCTGCGCTGTCAGGCGCGCCGTTCCTCGTCGGAAACACGCCTGATCGCACGAGTGCCCGCCATGCCGCATGGGACAGCCTGGCGTCCCAGCTGAACGTCACGATCGCGGGTACTCCGTGGACGAGCGACACCGCGGCGGCCAGCCCCGTCACGGACACGACAAGCACGTTCAGCATGTGGGTCAGCACGCCGCCCATCAACGCGGGCACGAAATACCCTGGCACATACACGAGCACGTCGGACAAGTCGATATTCGTCTACGTGCAGGCGGAGAGCCCGTCGTACTTCTCGCGCATCTTCGGCATCAACGATGCCCTCGTGACTGCTTGGGCGACGGCCGGCGACTTTCCAAGCTCGTTCGCCGTGATCACGCTGCGCCAGCCCGGGCAGGCTGGCCCTGCCCAGCCCGACATCAACCTGGCCGGGACCAACGTATCCCTCACCGTGGTGGGCGGCGACGTCGGCGGCAACTACAACATGAAGTTGAACTCGAATTCGACCCTCGTGCTGCCCAACGACAGCGAGGTCTACCTTCACGACTACGTGTCGTGCGGCGCGAGTTGCTGGGGCAACACGCAGATCAACAACGGGGGCATACCGGCGCCATTTGCCCTGAAGACTGCGAAGCAGCTCCCAGGCCCCATCCCCGACCCGAACTACCCGCTACCGACGAGCACGGTGGGGGGGCCGACGGCGCCGACATCGGCGCTGCCGTACGGCTTCACCCCGGAGTCATCCGTGGACAAGAAGTCGGGCAACGGGGTTGTACTGGTCGGCTCCGGCGGTGACACTCCGGCAGCGCACAGCGTCACCACGGTGGGCGGTGTTCAGACATGCGTCGGATCGCAGGCCGTTCGAATTGGACCGGGCTTCTACACCAAGCTCCAGGTGAGCGGCCCGTACTGCGTCATTCTCGACCCGACCTACCGCCACAACTGCATCAGCATTGGCGCAGGGTGCACGGACACGCCGACGGCTGTCCCGCAGTCCCAGATGCCCGGCGTGTTCTACTTCGCCTTCAATAGCGGAGGAGGCGGCGGGATCAACATCGGCAACGGTGCGATGGTGGTGGGCGACGGCGTCACGATCGTCATGAGACCGAGCGACAGCGGCGACAAGGATCTAGTTGCCGTCAGTGGCGGGGCGAGTTCGCCCGCCATCATGGACCTCAACAACGGCGTCAGTCCGCTCGTGTCTGTGGCGGAGGCGTCCGGGGCGTGGACGAGGCGCGGAGCACAGCCGTACACATGGTCAGGCTCCTCGTGGACGTACACGAACATGTACGAGTCCGATTCGACGCAGACGGGCGTCGCCCTGTACGTGATGCGCCGCGACCAGCTGGGCCTCGTCGGGATCGCGGCGGACGACAACACCAACGTCATCGGGGTGAACGCGAACGCCGCCCTCTCATGGACCGGGGTCACCTATGCGCCCCACGACAACGTCACGCTCGCCGGACAGCCGGGCCACAACGGCGTGGGCCAGCTGGTGTGCTGGACCTTCACCTTCAATGGCGGCACGAATGTGACGCAGACCTACTCGGGACCGGTGAGCGGGATCCCGATGCTCATCGAGCCATACGTCGGGGAGCCCTGAGCCAGCGTTAGCCACGTTTCCGCTGTCGTGCGGGGTGCCGAAGCACCTTCAGCCATGTGCTGTGACCGGAGAGGCGTGAGGTGGAACCCAGGCGGCTCGGGGGTCGCTCATTGCGGGCAGCGTGAGGGCGTGCGCTCGCACCCACGTGGGGTGGCGCAACGCCCCCGTTCGTTCGAGTGTGATGCGGTTGGCTACGTGGTGCGCGGCGGCAACGAAACGCGTGCATCGTTGGACCGAGAGGACTAGGCTTGGCCCCTAGTACTCTTGGGTCCCTGCGGCCGCCAGAGGGACTGGTGGCCGCAAACCGGGCGGATCGCCTTGTCGGGGCGACCCCTAGAAGTCGATAGGCAACCTGAAGCACTTCAGCCACTGGTTGGCCGGGGGAGTGTGAATGGACTCACGGCGACCCGCACGGGTCCTTTCTGGCATGCCGCCCCAGCGCATGTCCGCGCCCGCCGAGTCGGGCCTGCGCACGAATGGTGCGCACCGGGTATGGGCGCGCCTCCGGCGGCACCAGCGTTTCATCTCGCGGGGCTAGGCTCGGGTCGAGCTGGCCCTGGTCACGCCGGTCCTGCTGATCCTGCTCCTCGCCGCGATCGACCTCGGGCGCGTGTTCTACGCGGAGATCGCCATCGCGAACAGCGCTCGAGCTGCTGCGATGGTGGCGGCCGCCGATCCGACAGGGTTCTCCGCCGGCACCGCCTGTGACGCAACCACGAACCCGGTCATGTGCGCCGTCGTCACGGAGGGCCAGGGGGGCCCGTCACGGTCGGGACGTCGGACGTGGCGATGTCCTGCAACCCCTCTTGTGCGCCGACTTACGGCACGCAGATCACGGTCACGGTCACCGGGCACTTCCGGGTGCTGACGCCGCTCCTCTGGGCCTTCACCGGAGGCCCCGACGTGGCGTTCGGCAAGTCGGCCACGGCAGGCGTGATCGTGACGCCACCGGCAGCAGGCATTGCGACCGCGAGCCCTTCCGCTTCTGCCAGCGCTTCTGCCAGCGCCAGCGCCGGCGCCTCGGCGAGCGCCAGCGCCAGCGTCTGCGCCCCGCCCACGGTCGGCTTCTCCTACACGCAGCAGAACAAGAACAAGCCAGTCCACCTCACCAGCACCTCGACGCCTGCGAGCGGGTCATGCGCGATCTCGTACTGGCGATGGGATTTCGGGGATGCGCAAACGAGCGCCGGGGCCATCGCGACCGCCTCCCACCAGTACGCGAGCCAAGGCACGAACTACAACGTCAGCCTCACCGTCACGACGCCGGCCGGCACGTTCTCGTATGTCGGCCTCGTGCACACGCTGCCATGAGACGCGCGAGCCGCCGATCGCCGTCCCCCAGCGTCCGAATGGGCTCGGGCCAGGCCATGGTCGAGTTCGCCCTAGCGATCCCGATCTTCGTCCTGATGCTCGTGGCCGTGTTCGACCTCGGGCGGGCGTCTACACGTACAACGGCCTGTCGGAGGCCGCTCGCGAGATCGCGCGGATCACAGCGGTGTACCCCGGGCTGGTGCTCGGCGCATCCCCGCAGACAGCCGATCGCGTGGCCGTCCAGCGCAGCCTGACGCCCGGCATGGGCGCCCCGACCTACGCGTGCGTGAAGTTGAACGGCACCGCGAGCAGCGACAACCCGTGCACCTCGGGCGACTACGTTCGGGTCACGGTCACGTCCGTCTACCAGCCGCTCAGCCTGCTCGGCTTCGGCGGCTCCATCACCCTGGCCGCCACCAGCTCGAGCCTGATCCCATGACTGCGAGGCCTGAAATGACCGGTGCAAGCCATCCCCGACGACAGGCGAGGGGCCAGATCCTGGTGCGGTTCGCGTTGGGCATCGTGGCCGTGGTCGCCATGGTGGGCCTGGTGCTCGACGGCGGCGACACCTTCAACCAGCGTCGCGACGAGCAGAACGGTGCTGATCTGGCCGCCCTCGCTGGCGCCAACGCATACCTGAACAACTACATGTCGATGCACAGCTCGTCGGCTGCCACGTCGGCCGCGACGGATGCAACCGCGGCTTCCGCCACCGCCAATGGCCTCTCCGCGTCCGGTGGGGCGATCGTCAACGTCGCGGTCTCGCTGCTCCCCCACGGCGCGAGTGTGCAGGTGGACATCACCAAGGCCCACCAGAACGCGTTCGCCCGGATCATGGGCTTCAACTCGTGGGACGTGTCAGTGACGGCGACCGCCGAGACAGGCACCGTTGACACCGCGGTGGGCGCCGCGCCATGGACCATGAACGTCGGAGCGTTCAATCCCGATGGCACGCCCAAGTACACGACAGCCACGGCGTTCGGCGACCAGAACGGCGACTACCCGGTGGACGCCACAGACATCGCCTGGACTGACTTCAACGGCAACAACAACGTCAACACCCGCGAAGTCGCGGACATCATCAGCGGCAGCGTCGTGATCACCGCCACCTTCGACATCGGCCAGTACCTCGGCCAGCACAACCAGGGCAACCACACCGCACTGTTCGGCGACGTCAACGCATACCTCGCCGGCAAGGACGTCCCCGTCCCGATCGTCGGCCCCGGGAATCCGGACTGCACCTCGCCCTCTGGCTACCAGAACGGCTGCTTCTACGGCTGGGCGATGTTCCACGTGGTCAGCGCGCAGGGCGGCAGCAGCAAGACGATCACGGGCTACTTCATCGGCGATTTCAAGCGCCAGCCGATGACCGTGGGCGAGTGCACACCGCAGGAGCAGGCCGCTGGCCAGTGCACCGGCGCCATCGAGCAGAGTCCGTTCGGCGCGTACGAAGTCCGCCTGACCAACTGGCGAACGCGCCATCACCGCCGGGGGAACGGGGCGCCTTGGGGCGCCCCGTTCCGGTTCCGGGAAAGCGCGGGCACCGGCGACCGAAAGTACCCCCCGCCAATGGCCGATCGGATGGGCTGCCCGTAAGTGGCCCCGTAAGGTTGACTTGCGACTGTCGAGCACGACGAGCGTCCCCCGTTGGAGACAGCGCATGCGAGCACAGCTGCCGCGTCTGCAGCACAGGCGGCACCGGACACGCGGCCAGTCCATGGTCGAGTTCGTGCTGGTGCTGCCCGTGATGCTCTTGCTGCTCGGTGCCACCATCGACCTCGGGCGGCTGTTCTACAGCTACGTGGCGGTCGAGAACGCCGCCAAGGAGGGCGCCCTCGCGGGCGCGCGCCAGCCGCTGTGCGACGCCCCGGGGGTCCCGCTCTGCGCCAACCCGAACAACGTCGTCTGGCACGTGACCAACGAGGCGCCGAATCTGGTCGACGGATCGGGCAACAGCCTCATGTCCACGACCGTCGCCTGCCGCATGCCCGATGGGACCCTCGTCCAGTCGATCACCGACTGCCTGGACGGCTACACGTACCAGGTGACGGTGTCGATGCCCTTCACGCTGATCACGCCGCTGCTGTCAAGCGTGGTCCCGTCGAACTTCACGTTGACCAAGGAGGCCCAGGCCACTGTCGTTACGGACGCTTTCGACCCGTCCGGCCTCGAGGTGCTCATGTGGGTGAGCGTCACCAACTCGGACAACACCGCCGAGGTCACCACGAACTGCACGCCCGCGGACGCGGTCAACAGCCCTGGCTACTACTACCAGCCGTGCCAGGACAGCTCCAACGTCGACCACTACCTGCAGTTCGACTCGGGCCAGACGGTCAGTTACAAGGTCCGCGTCCGTAACACCGGCAACATCATGCTGAGCAGCATCACCTACGCCTTCTCAGAGAACTCGGTGGCCTTCTCGACGCCGTCGGCGTGCAGCAGTGCGCTGCCTGTGAACCTGGCCGCCAACTCGGCGCCGGTGTACTGCTCGTTCACGCGGACGGCCGAGGCGGGCGCGTCCGGCGGCACCGACGACATCGTCTCGATCCAAACCAGCGCCAAGGCGGCCGGGCTGCCCGCGGGCGTCAACGCGACGATCACCGACGTGAAGGTGGTCAAACCGTGAGGCGCCTCCGGCGCGCCGGGCGCCGCGGCCGCGGTCGCGGCCAGGCGATGGTCGAGTTCGCCCTGGTGTTCCCGATCTTCGCACTTGTCGTGTTCGGGATCATCGACGTGGGCCGGTACGTGTACGTCACCAACGCCTTCAACCAGGCGGCCCGCGAGGCCGCCCGCTACGGGTCCGTCGAGCAGTGGCAGTACGGATGCCCGGCGAGCGTCACGACCCAGAACCGCCTCACATGCACCCAGCAGATCGCTCGAGACCGGATGGCCGCCGCACCCGCCTACTTCAACGTGACGGCGACGTGCACCACGGACGGCACCACGCTGGTGTCCGCCGCGAGCTGCCGGGCTGGTTACCTGCTCAAGGTCGTGGTCCAGACTCCGTCGTCGCCGGCGGCACAGGTCTTCCGCATGTTCACCCCGCTGATCAGCAACCTCGTCGGGCCGATCACCGTGACCGGCGAGGCCCAGTACGTCGTGCAATGAGCACGACCGGAGTCGCTCACCACATCCGCCGCCTAGAGGGATCACCGATGGGCTCCAAGTTCGCGAAGCGCGGTGCCCGAGCTGACGGGCAGATCCTGGTCATCTTCACCGGGATGCTCGTCGTCCTCATCCTGGTGACCGGGCTGGTGGTCGACGGCGGCAGCGCATTCCTCAGCCGGCGCGACTCGCAGAACGCGTCAGACATCGGCGCGCTCGCTGGCACCAAACGCCTCGCCGACTACTACGTCCACGGCGCGGCGTTCACGGTCTCGGACAACGCCTACACGGCGATCCTCACTCGGATGAACCAGAACGGCTGCACCGCCGCCAGCAGCTGTACCTGGACGGCCCGCTACGAGGGGCCCCGAAGCGGCGCCACTTTCGCGGACCTCGGCCCGGTCGGCCCGAACGACACCACGGTGCCCGGGGCGGTGAGCGGCCAGAAGGCCATGGGCGTCAAGGTGAATGTGGCCAAGACAGCGCCGACGTACTTCCTGGGCGTGATGGGCCAGTCCAGCTGGAACATCAACACGACGGCTACCGCCGTCTCTGGCCAGCCGTCCGGAGCGCCGGCCGGCCAGATCCTCCCGATCGCGCTGGTGCAGCCCAACAGCATGGACGAGGGCAGCATCTACGCCCTCACCAGCGGCATGAACGGGCCCGGTAACTTCGGATGGCTGTCCTGGGACGGCTCCAACTCGGCCGGCTCGCTGGCGACATCGCTGTGCACGCCGGACAACCCGGCCTTCACCCTGCCGGCCCAGTTCCCGGGCGACCCGGGCAAGACCAACGCGATCAACGTGCGCAACTGTCTCCAGCAGTGGGTGTCCAACCAGCAGACGGTCCTGATCCCCATCGTGCTGCCGGTCAACGACCCCAACGCCCCGGCCGGATGCTCGACTGGCGGCAACGGCAACAACTTCCACTACTGCATCGTGGGGCTGGCGGCGTTCGTGATCACGAGTTATTCGCAGCCGGCTGTCGACCAGATCAATGGGCGGTTCGTCGGCACGATCCCCTACTCGATCGGCGACTCGGTGCCTGGCGGCCTCTCGGGTCCGCCCGCCAGCAACAGCCAGTTCTACTTCATGGGCCTGGTCCAGTAGCTCCGCCGCCCGGGAAGACGGGGCGCCTCCGGGCGCCCCGTCCCGATTCCCGGGCGGGGCGGCGACCGGGCGCGTGGCGAAAGTACCCCCGGCCATGACCGATCGGATGGGCTGCCCGTAAGGGCCTGCGTAAGGTTGACTTGGGATCGTCACGCCACCGATGAGCGCACCCTGCCCGAGGCGATCCATGGGAGCAGACCCGCCGCGCCCGCGGAGCGGGAGCCAGCGAAGCCGCGGCCAGTCTCTGGTCGAGTTCTCGCTCGTCCTGCCGGTGATGCTGCTCCTGGTGCTGTTCGGGCTCGACTTCGGGCGCGTGTTCCTGGGCTGGGTACAGCTCAACAACGTGGTGCGGGACGCCGCCAACTTCGCGGCCGAGAACCCGACGGCGTGGAACACCGTGAATCCCAACACCGCGGTCCAGGCCCAGTACCTGAGCCTGGTCCAGAACGAAGCGGCCGGGATCAACTGCACGCTGCCCAGCCCGATCCCGAGCCCGGCATTCTCGGGCGGCAGCAACGCCCCACAGCCGATCGGGACGCCGGTGTTCGTGCGCATCCCGTGCAGCTTCACCCTCATCACGCCGGTGATCGGAAGCATGTTCGGCGGCTCGCTGCCAGTGGCCGCGTCCGCCTCCTATCCCACCCGCAGCGGCATGATCCCGAACATCCCGGCGGCGAGCGTGACGCCCATGCCGTCGGCCTCGAGCTCCCCGTCGTCGAGTGCGTCGGCCTCGCCATCGGCCAGCGCGTCGGCCAGCCCCACGCCCACGCCCATGTGCACGGTGCCGAACTTCAACATGGTGAAGGCGAACAACGCCGCCGCCACGTGGGCCCAGGCGGGCTTCACCACGCAGCTCGTGTTCAACCCGCTGGCGCCCGCCCAATGGCCCAACGGGGGCGGCAACATCATCGGCCAGTCGATCGCCTCGGGCCTCAGCGTTGCCTGCGGGTCCACCGGCATCACGATCACTTGGAAGTGAGCCGGCGAAGCCGCCGCGGCGCCGAGCGCGGTCAGAGCATGGTGGAGTTCGCGCTGATCTTCCCGGTCGTCGTGCTCATCCTGGTCGCGGCATTCGATGTCGGGCGCGGCGTCTACGCGTACACGTCCATCGTCAACGCCGCCCGCACGGGCGCGCGGATCGCAGCCGTGAACCAGCTGTACCCGGACGCGACCGACACCCAGTGCGCCGAGAACATGCCGGTCGAGGACACCACCTCGGGGGGCACGCCGACCTGGTCCGCCCGCGCCTGCGCGGCCAACGCCGCCACCTCGCTCGGCCTGAGTCCTTCGAGTGTGTCGGTGAGCTACGCCGCGCCCTCGGGCACCGCCCTGACGTGCCCTGCCGGACCGGCGCCGGCGGCACCGTCCGCCAACACGCCGTTCCACGTGGGCTGCATCGTGAGGGTGACGGTCAGCTACTCGTGGGCGCCCATCACCCCGCTGATCGGCAACCTCGTGGGGCCGATCACCATGACCTCGACGTCGCAGATGCCCGTCGAGCGGGTCTTCCCCTAGAGGTGGCAGCCATGCGCAGGCCGAGGCGCGACGGTGCGCGGGGCCAGATCCTCGTGATGATGGTGATCGGCTTCATCGCGGTGATCGGCGCGGTCGCCCTCGTGATCGACGGCGGCAACGTGTTGGCGCACCAGCGGATCACGCAGAACGGCGCCGACGCGGCGGCCGAGGCCGGCGCCGTGATCATGGCCGAGCGGTTCGCGGGCGCCACCGTGCCGGCGGCCGGCTGGGACGCCACCGTCCTGTACGCGATCAACCAGAGCGCGGCCGCCAACGGGGTCGCCATCACCACGGCGTACTACACCGACATCTGCGGGATCCCGCTCCAGGCGGACGGCACGGCGGCCCTCAACGCCGACGGCACCTACAACTACGCCGTGGCCCAGCAGGTCGGCAGCGGCCTCCCGGCCACATCCACCTCGACCCCCGACTGCCCGAGCCGCACCGTGGGCCCGGCGGCCGGGGTGCTGGTCAAGGCGCACGTCGACGTGGGCACCTACCTGGCCAAGGTCATCGGCATCTCCACGATCGGCGTCAGCACGCAGGCCACGGCCGCGGCGGGCTACCTTCAGGAGTCCTGCGCCGCGGACGCCGGCAACTCGTGCGGGATGCTTCCGATCGCGATCCCCGTGGACGTCATCAGCTGCGGAGCGCAGAACAGCGTGGTTGACACGCAGGGGCCGTGGCCCGTGGACGGCCACACGGTGTCCGTCATCCCGCTGTGCAGCAACTCGCCGGGGAACGTGGGCTGGCTGGACTGGACGCCGCCGTCCGGCGGCACCAGTGAGCTGGTGAATCAGATCAGCAACCCGACCAACCCGGCGGTCCCGCTGCCCTCGTGGCAGTACGCCACCTCGACCGGCAACGTCAACTCATCCAGCGTCGAGACCGCGATCCGCCAGTACGACGGCCAGGTCGTGCTGGTCCCGCAGTTCGACCTCACCTGCAACCCGGGGCCCAACGGCACGCCCGACAGCTCGCAACCGGCGATCAACACCTCGCCCAACTACGGCTGCCCGGCCGGCGACCTGGGCGGCAACGGCTCCAACCAGTGGTACCGGATGCCCAGCTTCGCGCACCTGCAGCTGTGCGTCAGCACCGACCCGGACTGCCACGCGCTGGGCTACGACTACGGCGCCTACATCAGCGGCAACAACTCCGCGGTGTGCGCCGCGGGCGGCTCGACCTCGTGCCTCGTCGGCAAGTTCGAGAGCATCATCAGCACCGGCACGATCGGCGCCGGCTTCGGCGGCGGCCAGGGCAACGCGAAGGCGATCGGCGTCCAGCTGATCAAGTAGCGACAGCTGCCCTCGGGCATCCCGGGCCGCGCGGCGCCCGCACTCACGGCCGTCAGCGGATGCCGGTGTCGTAGCTGACCGCGATGAACGTCAGCCGCCCCGCCGCCACGGTGAACGGCTCGGGCTGGGCCGTGCCCAGCAGCCCTGCCCTCGGCTGCGGCTCGAGCGTGTAGCTGCCGGGCGCCAGGGCGATGCGAAACAGGCCGCTGCCGTCGGTGGCGAACCGCGCGGCCTCGGCGCCGCCCGCGTCCCGGACCACCAGCACCGCGTCGGCCACCGGGCGATCGTCGCAGCCGGACTCGCCCGGACGCACAACGGGGCAGGTCGGGCCCGCGGTCACGATCCCGCCCACGCCGCTTGAAGTCCCTGCCGCGGCCAGGCCGGCCCGAACGACCTCCGGCAGGGGCGGGCCTGACTCGCCCGCCAGGGTGGTCGTGCCGTCCGCCCCCACCGACCATCGCCACACGTGGTTGCTGATGCAGCCCGCCGGGCAGTCGCCCCAGCCGACGCTGACCGTGATGCCCCAGGCGCCGCCGCTGAGCGCTGCGGGCGACGCCTCCCACCACGCCGCCTGGCCGATCGCCTGCGGATCCCGCGGCTGCACGCCGTCGAAGTACGGCGATCGGGCCTGCACGGCCGCGAACGCCTCGGCGGCGGTTGCCGGTGCGGACGACGGCGTCACCACCGGGGACGAGACTGCGGACGCCCCGGGGCCGAAGGTGCACGCGGCGGCGGCCAGCGCCACCAGGACGACGGCAGGCGGACGAGACGAGTGGACCGAGGACCGGATTCGCATGGCCACGGGACGCAGGTTCGGCGGATCGGGTTCCATCAACGCGTCAGACGCCGCCACCAGACGCGAAAGGCGGGCTCGCGGCCCGGCCGTTGCTCGTGTCGGCCGGGAGTCACCATCTTCGCCCGGTGCCTCGAAGGTCTGCCGGGCCGGTGGCCGACCGGTTTGAGCCGGCGAACGGTCTGCTCGTACCAGCGGACCGCGAACCTCGCCTAAGCCTACCATCCCACCGACACCTTCCACGGCAGAGTGCCTTCCGTCCCTTTCGTCCGTGACGTCCGGTGGAGCACGAATTGGCCCAGAGAGCGACGACGCGCCAGGCGCATGCCGCGGCGGCGGGGTTCACACAGCTCCGCAGCTACGACGGTGCCTGGCTGCGCGCCGATGTGGTGGCCGGGATCACGGTCACCGCCTACCTCGTCCCCCAGTGCCTCGCGTACGCTGGGATCGTGGGGGCGCCACCACTCACATCGCTGTGGGTGGCCATCGTGGCGATGGTCATCTACGCGCTCCTGGGCACGTCGCGGCTGCTGTCGATCGGGCCCGAGGCGGGCGCGTCGGTGATGGTCGCCGCGGCTGTGGCCCCCCTCGCGGGCGCGGACCCCGCCCACTGGCTGGCGCTCTCGACCGCCCTGGCGGTGCTCGTGGGGCTCGCGTGCGTGGCCGCCTGGGTGCTGCGGCTCGGGTTCGTGGCCGACATGCTCTCGCGGCCCATCCTGCTCGGCTACATGGCCGGCCTCGGCCTCGTGATGATCCTGGGCCAGCTGGGCTCACTGTCCGGCATGGAACTCACGTCGCCCTCGAATCTGGGCAAGGCGGTCGAGCTCGCCAGCCGGCTGGGCGAGGTCAACCCCCTGGTGCTCGGGCTGAGCGCCGCGGTGGTGGTCGGGCTGGTGGCGCTGAGCCGGGTGGCGCCCCTGGCGCCGGGCACGCTGCTGGCGGTGATCGCCGGCGGACTGGCGGTGGCGGTCCTCCACCTCGACCAGCACGGGGTGTCGCTGGTGGGCGCGGTGCCGAGCGGGCTGCCGAGCATCTCGCTGCCGGCCATCGGCCTTGGAGACGTCGAGGCGCTGCTCGGCAGTGCTGTGGCGGTCACCTTCGTCGCCTATTCGGAGGTGGCGCTCACCGGGCGCGCGTTCGCGGCCCGAACCGGCGAGGAGATCGACGCCAACCAGGAGCTGCTCGCGCTGGGCCTCGCGAACCTGGCGGCCGGGCTGACCGGGGGCTTCGCGCTGTCGGCGTCGGGGTCGCGCTCGGCGATCCTCGACGCGATGCACGCCAGGACCCAGCTTGCCGGCCTGGTTGCCGCGGCGTCCACAGTGGTGATCGTCCTGCTGGCGCCGGGCCTGATCGCGTTCATCCCCAAGGCGGCGCTGGCCGGCATCGTGGTGTTCGCCGGCTGGCGGCTCGTGCGGGTGGGCGAGCTGCGGCGCCTGTGGAGGTTCCGCTCGACCGAGCTCGGTCTGGCGATGGCGGCCCTCGTGGGGGTGCTGCTGTTCGACGTGCTGGCGGGCATCCTGATCGCCATCGCGCTCTCGGTGGCCGAGCTGTTCCTGCGCGTCGCCCGGCCGCCTGCGGCCATCCTCGGCCGCGTTCCCGGCCTGGCCGGGCTCCACAACATCGCCGACTACCCCGACGCGACCCAGGTCCCGGGCCTGCTCGTCTTCCGCTATGACGCCCCGCTGTGCTTCGCCAACGCGAACGACTTCCGCGCCCGGGCGCTGGCCGCCGTCGACGAGCAGCCCACCGAGATCCACTGGTTCCTGCTCAACGCCGAGGCGATCGTGGAGCTGGACACCACCGCCGTCGAGGTGCTGGAGCAGTTCGCGCGGGACCTGGCGGCGCGGAACGTGGTGTTCGCGATGGCGCGCGTGAAGCAGGACCTCCGTGCCCAGCTGGTGCGCGGCGAGCTGCTCGACGCGATCGACGAGGAGCGCTTCTACCCGACGCTGCCGGTGGCGGTGGAGGCGTTCCAGCGCTGGCGGGAGCAGCGGTAGCGGGGCGCACCCATGCCGACGATGGCGCCGCGGCGCGGGCTGGATGCGACGTCACAGCAGGAGGAGGCCAGGGCAGGAGCACGCCACCCGCTGGCGGGATTCGCCCGGCTCGCAGCGCCCGGAGGATCGCGCCGCCGTCGAGGGCGAAACGTCCCCGCAGGTCCTCCCGGTGCTCGGCAAGGACTCGTCGGCTGTGGGCGGTGTCGGCCGAGCTGGGTCCGACTCACGCCAGCCCGCGCCGAGGCTGCGGGCTGACTCGCACCCGCTGATCGACGCGCCTTGCGGGTCTCCCGGCCCATCTCGGCGGCCAACCGCCAGGCGTCCGCAGCACCGACTGCCGCGGCTCGATCGCACGTGCTCACGACGCGATCCCCGGCGCCGTCGCTCAACGCGCGCTTGGGCACCTGATGGGCGTCGATGCTGGGCCGGCCGTCGATACCGGCCAGCCGGTGGCCTTCCGGGCGGGTGATGCGACGGGCGGGCCAGCACGTGGCCCGGCTGACCGGTCGCGGGCCGCACGAGCGTCGGATGAGCCACCACCCGGCCCATCCGACGGGTGGAGCCGTCCGTAGGGCCGCCGGTTGGCCCGAAGCGCCGAGCGCGAGCGCCGAGCGACGTGGAGGAGGACCACGGTGCGGGCCCAATCGCCGAGCGCCGGCCCGAGGCGCCGCCGCGTGCACGCGCGCGACGCATCATCCCGCCCCTGCTCTACTCGGGGCCCAGCTGGTACCCCAGCGAGCGCGGCAGCCTGACCAGCCAGCGCAGCGGGGGCGGCACGTACCAGCCCAGGTCGTCGCGCTGCTCCGCCTCCACGATCGCCTCGCGGATCACGCGTGCCCCCAGGAAGCGGAACGGCTCCGGCGGGAAGCGGCGGGGCCGGTTGCCGACCAGCCCGAGCCGGGCGACCGGATCGTCGAGGCGCCCCAGGGCGAGAGCCGCAAGGATTCGTCCGCCGAGCCAGGTGGGGCCGACGCCTGTGCCCGAGAAGCCATGGCCCCAGTGGACGCGCCCGCCCGGCAGCGTCCCGAACGCCGGAAGGTGGTCCGGGGAGATGTCGATCGGCCCGCCCCACGCGTCCTCGAGCCGCACGTCGTCGAGCATCGGGAAGATCCGCCGGAAGCCCCGCGCCGCGAGCGCCGCGGAGCCGCGGTCGTGCTCCACCCACGCGCCCAGACGTCCGCCGTAGCCGGCCCGCCCGCCGCCGCCCCCGAAGGCGATCCGCCCGTCCAACGTCGTGCGGAAGTAGTGGTTCGTGAACCGCAGGTCGCTGATCGACTCGCCGCCGGTCCAGCCGATCGCGCGGAGGCGATCCGGGATGGGCTCGGTCACCACCATGTACGAGGACCAGGTGATCATCCTCGCGCCGAAGGCGCCGCCGGGCCAGCCGGCCGCCCACGCGTTGACGCCCAGGACAGCCTGCCCGGCCGTGACCCGCGCGCCCGCGGTGGTGCGGACGACCACCCGGTCGCCCTGCTGGAGGACCGACGCGACGCGGGTCCCCTCGTGGATCGCGACCCCTCGCCCGAGGAGGACGCGGCGCAGTCCACGCGCCAGGCGGGCCGGCTGCACGGTGGCGTCGGAGGGGACCAGGAGCCCGCCGCCCAGGATGGGCGAGGTGCACCTGGCGCGGACCTCGGTGGGGGTGAGCTCGGTGAACCGGTCCAACTCCCCGAGCGCCCCGGCCGCCGCCACGATCGACGACCAGCCCCCATCCTGGGCCGGCGACGAAGCCGCGAGGATGGACCCGCCCGCCACGTGCCAGGCGTCCACGCCATGTGCCCGCGTCCACGCGCCGACTGCCTCGGGCGCCTCGCCCACCGCCAGGGCGATCGCCCGGCCGCCCAGGGCGCCGAACCGCGCCACCAGCGTCGGCAGCGCATCCCACCACGCCGTGAGGAACCCGCCGTTCCGGCCGCTCGCGCCGCCGCCGACGATGTCCGCCTCCAGAAGGACAACCCGCGAATCGGGCGCCTGCTCGAGCAGCTGCCACGCAGTCCAGAGGCCGGCGTAGCCGCCGCCCACGACCACCACGTCGGCGGTCACATCCGCTGCCAGCGGCGGGCAGGGCTCGCCGGGGTCGGCTGCCAGCGCCTCGCGGAGCCACCAGGCGCGCTGCTCGCCCGGCCGCAGCGCGGCCATGTCGCGCTCGACCAGGCGTCGGAGCCGGGCGGACTCGCCACGCGCTTGAGTGGCGGCAGCTGCAGCGCGAGGATTCACGCCGAGATCATCCACGCTTGCGCCGCTCGCCGCTCCCGCGTTCCCGGTGGCGGCCCGGGTAGACTCGTGGTCTCCGCCCGAGGAGCCGCCCCGCAGGTGCCCCCGCTCAGCGACCTGCCCAACCGAATCCGCCGCTCGCTGCGCCAGTCGATCGGCGACGTCGCCTTCGGCATGGAGGACGGCGCCGTGTCGATCGCCGGCCTCGTGTTCGGCGTCGCGGCCAACACCAACGACGCCGGCATCGTCCTCCTGGCCGGGGCGACCGGCGCGGCGGCGGGCGCCGTGTCGATGATGGCGGGCACCTACCTCGACGTGCACTCGGAGCAGAGCGTCGCGCGAGCGCAGGTCGAGCAGCTGCGCAAGCGGATCGAGGCCGACCCCGACGGCGCCCGCGAGCGCGTGGTCGCGCAGCTGCGCCACTCGGGCTTCACCGACGAGGAGGCGGCCGCGGTCAGCGGCGCCTTCATGCGCAATCCGCGAGCGATGCTCGACCACGTCGCCGCCTATGAAGTGGGCCTGCCGCGCGAGACCGGGGCCTCGCCGCGCACGCACGCCCTCTGGATGTTCTTCGCGGACCTCCTGGCCGCAGGGGTGCCGGTCCTCCCGTTCGCGGTCTTCCCGATCGACACCGCCCGCCTCGTGTCGCTGGTGGTCACCGGCATGCTCATGGCGGCCCTGGGAGTGGCGCGCGGCATCATCGGCCACGAGCCTGTCTGGCGAACTGCCCCGCAGACGATGGCGATCGCGGGGGCGGCCGCGCTGGCGGGCGTGCTCATCGGGCGCCTCGTGTCCGCGTAGCCGCCGTCCGACGCCGGCCGACGCCGGCCGACCTCCCCCAACCGGGGGATCGCCCTGGCGAGCGGCGGTGCGATACTTGGCCGCCGGGGTGGGAGCCTGCCGCAGCTGCGAGAGCCGTCCTTCCGAGTGTCCGCACGTCCCTTGTCCCGTCGACCTCCCGCGCTGCACGGTGACGCGCCCGCCACCTCGGGCGCGGCAACCGGCGCCCCGCTCCTCGCCGCCCTCCTCGAGCACGCGGGGCCGATGCTCGCCGTCGACCACGGCGGCCGCTGCCGGTTCGCCAACGCCGCGGCCGCGGCGCTGGCCGACGACCCCGAGCGACCGCTGGCGGGCGACAAGGCAGAGATGCGCCTGCCGCTCCTCGCCGAGCCCGAGGCCACCGATCTCGTGGCCGGCGCGCGCGATGGTCGGGCCGGGACCGTCGAGGTCCGGCTGCCCCGATCCGGGCGCTCGTTCGTCATCCGGGCCGTGCCCGCGGGAGACCTCGTGCTGCTCTACCTCGAGGACACCACCGAGCTCCGCGCCGCCCGGGCCGCCGAGCTGCAGGCGGCGGAGCAGGCGCGTCTGGCGGGCCTGGCCGGTGTGACCGGGAGCTACGAGACCGACCTGGTCGCCGGCACCACGTGGCTGTCCGAGCAGGCGCGGCGCATCTTCGGCCTCGAGCCCACAGCCGACTCCGTCTATCCGCGCGACGAGGTGCTTGCCGTCATCGACCCGGAGGACGTCGCCCACCAGGCCGCGGCCGTCGCGTCCGCCGTCGCCAACCCGGGTGCGATCCACGACGTCGTCTATCGCACGCGGCGACCTGACGGCGCCCGCCGGGCGCTGCACGTGGTGGGCGAGGTGCTCCGCGACGCCGAGGGGCGACCGCGGACGATCATCGGCTCCGTCTCCGACGTCACGGATCGGGCCGCTGCCCAGGAGGCGCTGCGGATCAGCGAGGACCGCCTGCGCCAGGTGGTGGAGGGCGTCGACGCCATCATCTCCTATCGCGACGACGCGCTCGCGGCGGTGGTCCACAGCCCCCAGATCGAGCGGATCCTCGGCTACCGGCCGGAGGAGGTGGCCGACAACGAGGCCTGGGACCGCATCGTCCACCCGGACGACGTGGCGAGGTGCGAGCAGGCCTGGCGGAGTGCCGACCCGGACTGGACGCTCACCTACCGCATCCGCCGCGCCGACGGCCGCTACGTCTGGGTGGACGACCGCGGGCGGTGGATCGAGCGGGAGGACGGCCGCGGCCCCGGCCTGATCGGCGTCATCACCGACATCACCGAGCGCAAGCGGACCGAGGAGGCCCTGCGCGCGAGCGAGGAGCGCCTGCGGCGCGTC
>JAKAMV010000753.1 GCA_021812735.1 Chloroflexota bacterium
CCACCCCGTCGCGGCGGCGCTCGCGCCGCTGACGCCACGCGCAGCCCCAGTACCGGCCGGGAGCCGGGGCCCACGGCCCCGGCTCCCGGCTTTCCCGGGGCTAGCGACGGTCGACCGAGACGCCCGTCGCCCGCGGACGACGCTGCTCGGGGATCTCGGGCGCCTCCCGAGCGCCCAGCCGGGATCTAGAGGTCGAGCTCGGTGCCTGGCCAGACGAACTCGAGCGGTCCGTCCCATCGGGCACGGATCGAGGAGATGGTGGCCTCCACGCCGCGACCAGCTAGGAGGTGCGTCAGCAGGACCCTGCTCGGCCGTGTTGCGGCGGCAAGTTCGCCGACCGCCAGTCCGTCGAGATGCAGGACGCCGGGTGGAACAGGACCAGGGCCGAATGCCACCTCGGTCAGAAGCGTGTCCCCCGGCTGGATCAGAGGCGCGAGGTCCGATGCGCGACCGCAGTCTCCGCTGTACACGAGCCCCGGGCCGTCCCCCGTCGAGACGCGCATCGCGTAGCTCTCGTCAGTGTGGGCTACCAGACGAGCCTGGAGCGTCAGCGACCCGATCCCGCGCGGGTCGGTGCCCAGCACCTCGCAGTCGAGCGCCTCGGCAGAGAACCCCGGCTCAGCGTGCAGCGCGTCGAGGCGGTCGCCGAGTCCGGACGGCGCGATCACCCGGACCCGGCGAGGCGGCTCGAACTCGTAGCGCAGGTAGTGCCGCAGGGGCACCAGGTCGATGAAGTGGTCCGGGTGCAGATGGCTCACCACAACGGCGTCGAGCCGGGACGGCTCGACGTGCGGGAAGATCCGCGGGAAGCTCCCCTGCCCTAGATCGAGCAGGAGGCTCGTGCCGCCGCTGGTGAGGAGATAGGCGGCCCCGGCCGCGTCTGGGCGGCTCGTGTACGCGGGACCAGCGCCCAGGACGCTCAGGCGCATCGGTTGACCTTCGTCGACATCGGCGGATCGTATCGCGCGCTGGGCGGCGCGCCTAGTCGGTTTCCAGCTGCCGGCCCCTGACTCAGGGTCGGCTTGGACTCGGCGCAGCGGGCGCGTTGCCGGGCCCCGAGGACGACGCCGGATTCGGCGTGTGCGCCGGCTTGGGCGTGCGGGTGGGCTGCGGCGTGCTCGCAGGCGCCGTGGACGGCACTGGTGTCGCGCCGTTCCCGTTGCCGTTCCCGTTGCCGTTCCCGTTGCCGTTCCCGTTCGTCGCGCCGTTGCCGTTCCCGTTCCCGTTGCCGTTCCCGTTCGTCGCGCCGTTGCCGTTCCCGTTCGTCGCGCCGTTGCCGTTCCCGTTGCCGTTCTGCGTATCGTCGGTGACCGTCAGCCGCTCGATGGCCTGGTTGCTGCTCGACAGCGCCCGGTCGAGGCCCGGCACGGCCGCCGCCGGCGCCCGGTCGATCAGCGAGAGCAGCACTGCACGGTGCTGCTCGATCGCCGCCAGTGCCTGGCCCGCCGACGGCCCAGTCGCGGTTGCAAGCGTGGTCGCCTCTTGGGAGTAGGCATGCAGTGCTGCCGCCAGCGCTCCCTGATCACCGCGAACCTCGGCGTCGTAAGCCTCTGCCAGCCGCATCTGGGCCGCGGCGATCTCCGCCTGCAGCCGGGCGGCAGGATCCGAGGGCATCATCGCGTTCTCGAGCGCGACGCGCGTGTCGTAGAGGGGACCGCCGGCGCGAGAGGCGGCGAAGACGGACGAGCCGACCATCAGGCCAGCGAACACCGCGGCCACCGCGGCCGTCGCCACCCGGCGGGCGCTCCAGCTCGCGAACGGAATGCGCCACCGGCGGCTCGCGCTGTCGGCCTCGATCTTCGACCGCCACGCCGTCTCCATGACAATGGCGCGGGCACGCCTCGCCCGGGCGGGGCTGGGTTCCAGCCGCACCCGTGCATACCGTGCCATCATCCGCTCGAGCTCTTCGCCCGCGCTCGGCTCAATCGCCTCCATCGTCTCCCAGTCCGTCGGATCGTCCCGCCTCATCGCGTCGTCCCCGACGCCTCGGGCAGGTCGTCCGCCTGAATGCCAAGATCTCGTCTGAGTGCGGCGATGGCCCGGAACTGGAGGCCCCGTACGGTGCCCTCCTGTCGGCCCATGGCCACTGCCGCCTCCTTCGCGGACAAGCCCGCGAAGAACCGCAGCTCGATGGCCTCCCGCTGCTCCGGCGTCAGCCGTCGAAGCGCCGCCACTACGCTATCCATCTCCTGGCGGAGGACCGCCAGGTCGTCAGGCCCCGCTTCCTCGGCCGTCTGCTCCGCCACCACATCGAGCGTGGCGTGCTCGCGGCGCGTCCTGACATAGTCGATCACCACGTTCCTGGCCAGCCGGAACAGCCAGCCCCCGAAGGGGACGCCGCGCGCCTCGAAGCGTGGCAGCGCCTCCAGGGCCTTGACGAAGACGTGCTGCGCAAGGTCCTCCGCGTCGCTCGGGCGGCTGACGCGGGCGGCGACGAAGCGGTACACCGGGACGTAGTACCGGTCGAACAGGGCGCCGAACGCGTCTGGATCGCCACCCTGTGCTGCGGCTACGAGTCGGTCGATCGTCTCGTCGTCGATGCTCATAACGATGCGGACTTCCCCCTGTTAGGGCCCCGGTGCGTGCCCGCCATCGGGCCAGACCGCCCGGACTCGATCGGCACCCACACCCGGTCGCCGCCGCGCCGGAACGCAAGCGCCGTCAAGCCGGCGTCTTTCGCGAGACGATACGCCTCGCCCAAACCATAGGCGAACCACTCGATTCGGTGCGCATCCGAGCCGATGGTCACAGCCTGGCCCCCCAGCTCGAGGTACCGGGCGACGACGGCCGCGGTCGGGTACGGCTCCCTGGGCAGCTGCCGCAGGCCGGACGCGTTGACCTCGAGCGCGGTGCCGGAGTCGACGAGCGCCCGAAGGGCCGGCTCGTACAGCTCGGCCTGCGCGGCGAACTCGCCTGGTATGACGTGCGGGACGAGCCAGCGCTTGACCACGTCGAGATGGCCGAGCGTGTCGAACAAGCCTGACCGGGCCGCAGCCACCACCTCGTCGAAGTACGGAGCCGTCGCCTCGGCCAGCGTCTTGCCCGCGATGAAGGCGGCCACTCGGTCCGGCTCGTAGAGCGAGGCCGGCCCGCTGTGCACGCTGCCGATCACGAAGTCGTGCGGGTGGCTCCGCAGCCAGTCGCGGATGTCGTCCTCGTACCGGCGCTCGTAGGTGAGCTCCACGCCGAACCGGACGGCCAGTCCCTCCGTCGCCCACCTCGCGGCCGCCTCGCGGACGTCGCGCTCTCGCTCGTGGAACGTGCTGAACGCGTAGGCCGGCGCGAGCGGATCGAAGTCCACGTGGTCGGTGATGGCGAGCTCGGCGATCCCCCGCTCGAGGGCCACGGCGCAGTAGGCGTCGAGCAGCGCATCAGCCTGGGCGTCGGGCGAGTAGACGGTGTGCAGGTGCGTGTCGAGCGGAAGATCACGCGCATCCCCGAATCCGGCGGCCATGCCGGCACGCCAGATGTCGCGCTCGACATCCCGCCGCGCCAGCCGTGCCGCCGCGTCCACCCCGGCTGGGGACCGGTCCGCCAACGGGCCTCAGCCGCTGATCACGCCGAGCTCGTGCCCGACGCGGTCGAACGCCGCGAGCGCCTGGTCGAGAAGGTCGTCGGTGTGCGCGGCCGTGACGATCGTCCGGATGCGCGCCCGGTCAAGGGCCACCGTCGGGTAGACGACCGAGGTCCCGAAGACCCCCTCCTCGAACAGGCGGTTGCTGAACCGGATCGTCGTCTCGCTGTCGCCCAGCATGACCGGCGTGATCGGCGTCTCCGAGCGGCCGGTGTCGAAGCCGAGGCGCGCGAGCTCGGCCTTGAACCGGCCGGTGTTCGCCCACAGCCGCTCGATGAGCTCGGGCTCCTCCTGCATGATGCGGATCGCCTCAAGGCAGGCCGCGGCGACGGCGGGCGGGTGGCTCGTGGAGAAGAGGAACGGCCTCGCCCGCTGGATGAGGAGGTCGCGCAGGTTCTGGCTGCCCGCGACGTAGCCCCCCAACACGCCGACGGCCTTCGACAGCGTCCCCACCTGGACCGCGACGCGGCCCTCCAGCCCGAAGTGGCTGACGGACCCGCGGCCATCCCGCCCGAGCACGCCGCTGGCGTGGGCGTCGTCCACGAACACCGCGGCGCCGTAGGCCTCGGCCGCCTCGACGATCCCGGGCAGCGGCGCGATGTCGCCGTCCATGGAGAACACCCCGTCGGTGGCCACCAGGATCAGCCGGTACGGGGCGCCCTGGCCGTCGCGGCCCTTCGCGACCGCCTCGGACAGCACGGCGCGCAGGCTGTCCACGTCCGCATGCTTGAACACGACGCGCGGCGCCTTGGAGAGCCGCATGCCGTCGATGATCGAGGCGTGGTTGAGCTCGTCCGAGACGATCAGGTCGGTCTCGCCGGTGATCGCCGGGATCACGCCCGTGTTGGCCGTGAAGCCCGACTGGAACGTGAGCACGGCCTCGGTGTGCTTGAACCGGGCGAGCTCGGACTCCAGCTCCTCGTGGAGCGTCATCGTGCCGGCGATGGTCCGGACCGCGCCCGAGCCCGCGCCGAACTGCTCCACGGCCCGCAGTGCGGCCTGCTTCATCCGCGGGTGGTGCGTCAGGCCGAGGTAGTCGTTCGAGGACAGGCTGATGACCCGCCGGTCGTCCATGGACACGATGGGGCCCTGGGCGGAGCTCATGACCCGCAGCGGCCGGTAGAGGTGGCGCTCG
Organism: Chloroflexota bacterium; assembly: GCA_021812735.1. The sequence continues at coordinate 4,710 of JAKAMV010000753.1, forward strand.
CGCAGGGCGGCCAGCTCGTCGCCCAGGAACGCGAGCGGATCGGGGCGTGACGCCGTTCCCATGGTGATCTCCTTGCGGCTCATGCCGTCCAGTCGAGGATGACCTTGCCCGAGTCGCCGGACCGGGCGGTGGCGAAGGCCTGCTCGAAGTCGCGGAAGCCGAACCGGTGCGTGATGGCCGGCGTGATGTCCAGGCCCGACTGGAGCATCAC
>JAKAMV010000754.1 GCA_021812735.1 Chloroflexota bacterium
ACGCGATCGCCTCGCCCACCAGCGGGACCACCACGACCGACATCACCTTCACGGTCACCTACCACGACCAGGGACACGTCGCACCCTCGCAGGTCCGCGTGCTCGTTGCCGGGTCGACGCACGAGATGAACGCGACCAGCACCTCGACGCAGTGGCGGCGCGGGGTCGCGTTCGCCGCCACGTTCCGCCTTCCGGCGGGCAGCTGGCCCACCCAGTTCCAGGCGGTGGACCAGAACGGCGCGACCGGGACCCTGGACGGGCCGACGGTCACGATCGCCGGGCCGGCGCCCACGCCCTCGTCGGAGCCAAACCCGACGCCCCCGCCGGAGCCCGATCCGACGACGACCCCGAAACCAACGGCCGAACCGACGGCCACGCCCAAGTCGACCCCGAAGCCGACGCCCAGGCCCACCCTCGACCCCACGCCCAGGCCAACGACAGCCCCCACGCCCGGGCCGAGTGCCCAGCCGACAGCCGACTCTGCCGAGCATGGCGACCCTTCTTCGGCCCCGGATTCGTCCGACCAGCTGGGGCCGAGCGCCGCGCTCGGCGATGCGTCGCCCGGTGGGCCGACGCAGGCCGGCGACGTGACGGGCGCAGGTGGCGGCCCCTCGCCGAACGAGCTCTCGACAGGCTCGCCCGCGCCCTCGCCCAGCGACGGAAGCGTCGCGGTTGTCGTCCCGCCCGGTGACAGCGCCGGGCGGGACGGAAACGGCGGCGGAGGTAACGGTCCAGCGCGCATCGCGGACACGCCGGTCAGCGGATCCGGCGGCCGCGGCAGCGGCGCAGCACTCGGCGGCGCCTCGAACGTCGCCGCTGCGTTGGTGCGCCTCATGCCGACGATGGTCGTGACGACCGGCGGGGTGGCCATGACCATGGCCTTCCTCGCCTTCGGTCGCCGCCGCCGCGACGAGGCGCCCACTGCGCCCGACACCGCCCTCGCGGCAGCTGCTGCGACCGGCATGCCCAACGCCGCGACCTCGCGCCTTGTCCCGGCCACCGTCCTCGTTGCCGATTCGGAGGCCCTCGCCAACGCGGTCCGCGCCGCCGGCGCCGCGCCCGCATCTGACGCACCCGCTGACACCGACGTCCCGCGGTGGCGGCGGCAGTCGCTGATGGAGGCCCGCAAGGCCGATCCCGCCCGCAGCACCCGTACCTCGATCAACCTGGAGTTCACCGGCCAGGCAGGCGAGGCCGTGTCCGGCCTGGAGCGACGCCGGATCCGCTATCGCCTCGTCAGCCTGCTCAACCAGCCCGACGACGTCCGCGGCGTTGAGATCGGGTCGCTCGACGAGGGCGACGAGGTCGTCTTGCTCGAGCGTCTGGGCACCTACTGGCGGGTCCTGTGCCCGGACGGCCGCGAGGGCTGGGTCCACAAGATGGTCCTCGGGGGACAGATCGGGGATGCCCCGCCGCCCGCCACCCCGCTGCCGCCGACCGTTCCGGCACCGGCCACGCCCGTGCTGCCGTCGGCCCCGATCGCGGCCACGCGCAGCAGCGCCGGGGCGTCGTGGACCGCAGCGGACGAGGGGCCCGGACCCGAGCCGGGCTCGTTCGAGGACGTCCTGCGGCTGTACTCGGAGCGCCGCCAGCAGTTCGGCGAGGCATAGGCGCGCCGGCAACGCCGGGAGCGCTCGGTGCACCGGCCGGGCTGGGCTCCGTCAGGTCACGGGCGCCTGAGCCGTCGGCGGCATCGCGACCGCTCGGTCCTCTGGTCGCGCTAGGCGCCGGTCAGCCGATCCTCGCCTGCGCCGGACGGCGGGTCGTCGGGCGCGATGGCCTCAGTTCGCCGCTTCGAAGTCCGCTCGGGGGCCTTGCGCAGCACCACGATGTGCTGATGGGCAATGTTGGGCACGAAGGTCCGCGGGTACCCGTACGGCCGCAGCCGCGTCCCCGCCTGGTACCACGCGATGTCGCCCTTGGGGACCAGCCCAACGGCGTCCGCGCGCGCGGCAAGGTCCGCACCCGTGAACAGGTAGCGGCCGCCCTGGTAGGCGTCGCGGACGATCAGCACGGCGTACCGGCCCGGGCGGAGCACGCGGTGGACCTCGGCGAGGATCACGCCCATCGCGTCGAGGAAGGCCGGGTAGTCGGGCAGGTTGGCGAGGTCGCCCTCGAGGTCGGACACCATCGCGTAGTCCGTGCGCCGGTTCGCGTGCGCCGCGGCGAGCTTGCCGCCCGCCATCGTCATCGGCAGCTGTACGTTGTACGGCGGATCCGTGGCCACGAAGTCGATGGAGGCGTCCGGAATGGCGCGCAGCAGCTCGCGCGCCTCGCCCACGCGGAGCTCGCAGCCCGCCGGGTCGAAGCCGCGGACCCCGCCTGGGTCGTTGGGGCCGAGGTCGGCGAGGCGGGGCCCGGTGCCGCCATGCTCGGCCTCGAGGGCCTCGACTGTCTGCGCGTAGACGGCCGCCCAGCGTGGGTCCAGCTCGATCCCGATTGCCCGGCGCGGGCCGCGCGCGATGGCCGCTCCGAGCAGGGTGCCGCCGACGCCCGCGAACGGGTCGAGCACCAGCTCCCCGCTGCGCGTGAAGAACTCGATGAGGCGGGCCATCAGCCGCGGCGGCTTGTTGGCGCCGTGGGCCTTGCGGCGCGCGTGGCCGAGCTCGCTCGGGTAGGCGGTGCTCCAGACCGACTTGGTGAAGTAGAGCCACTCCTCGCCGGGCAGCTCGTTGAGGTCGTTGCGGGGGTGGGGCGCGCGGCGTTCCTGCACGGGACGAGCGTACCCGTCACGGGCGGTCGTCGGTCGGCGCCTTCGGCCTCCGTAGAATGAGGGTGATGCCGGGGCGTGTCGTGAGCCGACGGTTCATCGGGCGAGAGCCGGATCTCGCCCGCTTCGGCGCGGCAGTCGCGGCGGCGTCGGCCGGCACCGCAACGGCGATCGTTGTCTCCGGCACCGCCGGGATCGGCGTGTCGCGGTTCCTCGACGAGGGGCTCGCTAGGGTGGCGGCGTCGAGCGCGGCCCCGCTCGTGCTCCGCGGGCGCGCCCACGGGCCGGCAGACCCGCCGTGGCAGTCTGTCCTCGACGCGCTCGGACCGCTGTTCGCAACCCGCCCCCAGCCTGAGCTCGAGGGGCTGCTCCATGGCGACGCCCGCCCGGTCCTGGCCCACCTGCCGAGCCTCGCTGCGCTGGCTGCCTGCGTGCCCGCCCGGGCGATGAGCGCCCTCGCCGACCCCGAGCGTCGGCAGCCGCGCGCGCTCGAGCCGCTGCTCCGCTGGCTGGGCCGGGTCGCCGCCGAGCGGCCCATCGTGCTCGTGCTCGAGGACCTCCACGCCGCGGACGCCGCCACCCGCGCCCTGGCGACGTTCTTCGCGCGCACCGCCAAGCGCGAGCGGATCGCCCTCGTGCTCTCGTACCAGCCCGACCGCCTCGTGCGCGACCACCCGCTGTGCGAGAACCTCGCGGTGATCGATGCCGGGCTGCGGCCGCCAGTCCGCATCGACCTCGCCCCGCTCGCGCGGCGCGACATCGCGGCGCTGATCGAGGGGATTGAGGGGGAGCGCCCGTCGGCGTCGATCGTGGTTCTCGTTGCGGAGCGGTCGGCGGGGTCGCCGCTCGTGGTGGAGGAGCTGATCTCCGCGCGGCGTGAGCTGCGCAACGCCACCCTCACGGGCACGCTCTCGGACCTGGTGGCCGCGCGGCTGGGGCGGCGAGGCCCTGAGTGCCGTCGCGTCCTGCGCCTGCTCGCTACCGCCGACCGCCCGATCGACCAGGCGCGGCTGGAGCGCGCCGCACAGGGGTTCGAGGAGCAGCGCGCGGGCCACCTGCCGCCGCGATCCTCCACGGCGCCGCGGCACCGCGGCGACGCGCTCGATGCCGACCTCACGGCAGGCCTCGACGAGGCGCTTGAGCACGGACTCGTCCGGCGGACCGAGGACGGCCTGCTCCACATCCGCCACGAGCTGATCACCCGGGCCGTGATCTCGGACCTGCTGCCGGCGCAGATCCCGCGCTACCGCACGGCCCTGGCCCGTGCCTTCGAGGACGAGCCCGACGTCGCGGCGCGCCACTGGCTCGCGGCGCACCGGCTGGTGGAGGCGCGCGCCGCTGCGATCGCCGCGGGCCGGCGGGCGATGCGGCTCGAGGCGCCCGAGGACGCGCTGGCCGCCTTCGAGACTGCGCTCGAACTGCCCGCCCCGGCCGACGCCGAGCCTGGAGACGACCCGGCGGAGCTCGCCCAGCTCGCGGCTGAGGCCGCCTACGCCTCCAGGCGCCCGTTGCGCGCGGTCGCGTACGCCGAGAGTGCGCGTGCCGTGCTGGGCGAGCGACGGGACCGCATGGCGTGGGCGGTGCTCGAGGGCCGTCTGGGCCGCTACCGCCTCGCGGCGGGTGACGCGACCGGCGCCACCACCGCGTTCCGCCGGGCTGCCGAGACCGTGCCCCCTGAGGCGTCGGTGGAGCGCGCCCGGATCCTGGCCCTGCTCGCGCAGGAGCGGATGATCGCCGGGGCCTTCGCCGACGCGGAGCGGGCCGCGGACCGTGCGCTCGAGCTCGCCCGCATGCTGGGCGATGCCGCCGAGCCGGAGGCGATCCACGCGCTCACGACGCTGGCCACGATCTACGGCTGGGGCGGGCGCCCCGAGGCCGCCCCGGACATGCTGCGCGAGGCGCAGCGGCGAGCCGAGGCGCTGGGGCTGGCCGAGGAGCGCTTCCGGGCGACCGCGAACCTCACCTCCGTGCTCGAGCTCCTGGGCCGGCCGGGAGAGGCGGTGGACGAGACGTTCCGGGGCATGGCGTGGGCCGCCGAGCACGACCTCGACGCCGTGTACGGGAACCTGCTGGCGGGCAACGTGGCGGGCGTGCTGGTGGAGATCGGGCGCTGGGCGGAGGCGCGCGAGCTGAGCCTGCGGGCGCTCGACTGGAGCCCGGCCGGGATTCCGTTCGTCGCCGCGATCCTCAACCTCGTGATCG
>JAKAMV010000755.1 GCA_021812735.1 Chloroflexota bacterium
CCCAGGGCGCAACTGTGAGCCCGACGATCATCTCCGGGACGCACCTGACCGACCGACGCCACGGCCTCGGCATCGGGTGATGCACGGCAGCAGCGAGCGTGGCCCCCAGGGCGCCACCCTCGCGGTCGGTCGCGGCTGGGCGGCGCCCGCGATGGCTGTGCTAGCCTTCGTCGGGCTCCTCTACCTGCCCGCGCATCCCGCCCAGTCGGCGGCTCAGGAGATCCTGGCGACCGTCGGCGCGATGTACGTCATCGGGCTGTCCGCGGTGGTGCCTCGGCTCATCCGCGGCGTGGTGCTTCGGCGAGCCGGTTCGCGCGAGCCGATCGTCGTTCTCGGTCGCGACGACGGGGCGTTGACAGCCTCGTGGCTGGCACCGCGCAGCCGGCTCCTTGCCGTCGCGCTCGGGGCCGGCTCGTCAACCGCCGGCGTGCTGGTGGCGGTGTCGATCGGGTCGGTCGCGGCGCCCGGGGGCTATCCGCACGCGATCGCGACCCTGGCCGCTGCCGCCAACCTCACGGTTGCGCTCGGCGCCCTCGGGCCGATACCGGGATCGGGCGGCTGGGCAGTGCTGCTCGCCATCGCTGACGCGCGAGGGGCATCCGCCGTAGACCGGGTCCGGTGGGTTGCCCGTGTCGCGCGTTCCGTCGCCGTGGCCGTTCCCGTCATCGCCGGTGCGTTTGCGATCGTCATCGGAGATCCGATGCTCGAGGTGCTCGGCGCGATCCTGGGCCTGTTCATCTGGATCTCGGCAGGTGCGGCCGTCCATGCGGATCAGGCCGAGCGCTTCCTGGCGCGCCACACGGCAGCGGACCTCGCACGGCCGTTGATTGCGTCGCTGCGGGGCGTGGATCCGGTGCCTGCGGCGGCGCCGGGGGTCCGCGGGGCCGTCTCCATCGTGGTGGACGAAGGAGGCGCCGTGGCGGGCGTCCTCGGACCCCGGCAGATCGGAGCCGCGCGGGCCGGCAACCTCCGGTGCGCCGAGGCCATGGTCCCGATGCGATCCGTCTCGGTGGTCGCGGGACAGGCGGCCGCCAGCGCCGCCCTCGGGGAGTTGGCCCGGCACGGGTTCGCCGTGGTCCGCGACGCCGAAGGGCTCGGTGTCATCGAGGCCGATGACGTGCGTCGTCAGATCCGGCTCTGGGCGTTGCTGGCCGACCGCGGTCGGGCACGCTTTGCGTCGGGCCCGCCCCGGACCAGCGGGGATCTCCCGCGGGATCGGTGAGCAGGTGGTCGGCCGTCATCCAAGCCGCCAGCGAGACCGCGGCTGCCGATCTGCCCGGCGACTGGACGGGCGAGACGCCGTTGGTTGGCAACACGGGCCCTACGACGGCCATGGTTTCTCAGGCGGGCCTCAGCCGGGACTCACCGGTCCCTCACCCCGTGCGCCGACGCTCCAGATGGCGCTTGCAGCAGCGTCGCGGGCATCCGCTTCGGGGCTGCCAAAGGCGGCGACGCGATCCCGCGGCGATCGCCGCGAGGCCATCGACAACGCGCGCCGGGCGCCACGTTCAGCTCCGGCGAGACCCGCACCGGCCGACACGGAAGGGACCCCATCGTGACCCGTCAGCAGACCACCCCCAATCGCGCCGCCCGTCGGCGCTCAACCCCGGAACAGACCGGGCGCCGGACCCTGCCGGCGAGGCGCCTTCGGCTGCTGATCTTCGCCGCGATCGCCGCCGTGGCCGGGATCGCGGCCCTCGGCCTCGTGGTGAGCCGGCTCACACCGCCGACGCCTAGCGACGCCACGGCGGTCCAGATCCGCGCGAGCATGGGCGGCTTCGATCCGGCGTCGCTCGTGGTCAAGCCCGGCCAGGCGGTTCGCGTCGAGTTCTCGTCGACGGACACGTCGATGCACAGCGACGGTGGAGGCTGGCACGAGCTCGCGATCGATGCGCTCGGGATCGACTGGAAGGTCGGGCCCGAGAGCAGCAAGGTGTTCGAGTTCACGGCGCCGACGACCGCCGGGACCTACGCCTGGTACTGCGACATCTGCTGCGGCGGCAAGGCGAACCCGTCGATGCAGGGCAAGCTGACGGTGGCCGCCTGATGTCCCTCGGGCGCCTCGCCGTCGGCCGGCGGTCGATCTTCGTTGGCCTCGCGGTCATGATCGGCGCAGCCGCGGGAGCGGTCGCCCTCGCGACGCCGATGCCGTCCGCCGTCGGCCACACGGCCCTCGGCAACCTGAGCGTGCCGGCGATCATCACCGCCGGCGTCCTCGACGGCTTCAACCCGTGCGCCTTCGGGGTGCTGATCCTGTTCGCGACGTTCGCCCTGGGACTGGCCGCCCGCGAGTCCGTCACGGCGGTTGGCGACGGCGCGGCAGCCCAGGCGCGCAACGCGAGCCGGACGGTCATCGGGCTGGGCGCCTTCTTCGTGCTCGGCGTGCTCGTGACGTACTTCCTGCTGGGCCTCGGGCTGCTGACGGCCGTGGCCTCGTTCACGGACTTCGGCGGCAACCACCTGCCGAGCCGCCTGGCGGCGCTCGGGGCCGTCGGGCTGGCGATCTGGATGCTGCGCGACGTGCTCCTCCCGGACGCGCCGTTGCAGCTCGCCGCACCGCACGCCCTCCACGGACGCATGCGGTCGTGGGCCCGCACCAGCTCGCCCGTCGCCCTGTTCGGCGGCGGGACCCTGATCGGGTTGTGCACCGTGCCCTGCAGCGGCGCCGTCTACCTGGGCGTCGTGGCCCTGCTCGGCACGGGCGGGTCGGTTGCCGCCGGCCTCGGCGGGCTGGCCCTGTACAACCTCGCCTACATCACGCCGCTGGTCGCGCTCCTCGTCCTCGCCAGCCGGCCGGGCCTCATCCGGGTGCTCAACCGCTGGCACCTGGCGCACGCCGGGGTGTCCAAGCTCGTCCTGGCACTGGTCGTGCTCGCGCTTGGGTTCGCCATCCTCCTCACCGTGTAGGCGGGTGTCGCGGAGCCCGACAAGGGGCGGACCGCCGTCGCGCCCCGGCGGCGCGGAGCCTGCCTGTGCCGCCTTGTGCGTCAGGGACGTCGGGTAAGTCCGCCGTCCGGCGTAGTCGGCGGTCAACAGGACTGCCAGCGGCCGGTGAGCCGATTCCGGTCGGCCGCGCGATGTCAGCCGGAGGGACCTGCTCGTCGGCTTGATCCACGAGCACCGCGACGCCGCCGCGTGATCGAATCGGGGTTTCTGACCGCCACGCCCCCTACGGTCCGGTGGCCGGGCGACCGAGCAGCTCCGCCCAGCGGCGCAGCACGTCGCCCGCGAACCTCGCCCCGCTGGCGACGTCGGCTGAACCGGCCCGCGCCGCGCCGAGATTCTCGAGCGCGAGGTCGGTCCGGCCGTAGCGCGCCAGCGCGGCCTTGAGGTCGCGGGCGGCGGTCGCGATGGCCATGGAGTCCGAGGGAGCCCCCGTGGCGTCGAGGTAAGCCGTCAGCAGCTGCCGGTCCACCCCGGCCGACCATGCCGCAGCCGAGATGGCGGCGGCGTCTTCGGACGGCTGCGCCGTGCCCGGGCGCATCCCCGCGACGGTCGCAGTCGCCGTCGCCAACCCAGTCGGGGACGGGGTTGCGATGGCGGACACGCGCCCGTGCGCGTCCGTCCACGCGAACTTCCGCAGGTCCTGCACGCTGATCCACTGTCCGGATCCGCCCGTCGGCGCGAGCGGGTCGTCCCACCAGACCTTCCCGGTGGCGCGATCGAGCGGGCCGACGTAGACCGCGTGCCCGGAGGCGGCCACGCCCTTCGCGGCGAATGCCGGGTCATAGCGGGTCAGGTCCGGCGGCAGGGAGGCGTAGGAGCCCTGGACGATCGCCCCGCCGCCCGACGCGAGGCGCTCGAGCAAGCCGTCGACCGTGAGGCGCTCCGCACGGGCGGCACCGAGGTCGAGGCCCAGCAGCTTGCGCGCGCCGCGGACGACGTCGTCGAGCGAGCTGCCGCCGGTCAGGTCGCCCGAGGCGGCGCGCAGCGCCTCCCGGTCGACCTTCACGGCGCCACCGGTGAGCTTGTCGATCCACATGGCCGCGGACGCCCACGAGCAGTCGTTCCAGACCCGCTCGTCCGTCTCGGTGACGTGGGCCGGCCGATAGGAGGCCGGGTCGCTGGCCGGACGCGCCTGGCCGTCCGACGCCACCGCAAACGGGCTCGCGGACCCGCTTGCGGCAGCCGCGCTCACCGTGGCCGACGGATCGGCCATTGCCGCGGGCGCCCGGGTGGCGGCAGGCGGCGGCTCCTGTTCGGTCGCACGGTCGAGCGCGGCCGCGAACGAGGTCGCGCCGCCCAGGTCGACCCTGGCCGCCGGGGATGGAGCACCGCCCAGCAGGCGCTCGATAGCGCTGATCCGCGCGACGACCGAATCCAGTCCTGACACGCCTCGCTCTCCGTGGCGGGCGCCGCGCGCCCGCGTCAGGGCCCAGTCTCCGCGACCTCCCGCGATCGCGTCATCGGGGACGGCCCCGAAAGTGGCTCAGCGCCTTTCTTGTGGAGCCACCGGGTCTCCGTACGGAACCCGTGTCCCTGAGGCGGCGGTCGGCTGCGGGCCCGACCATCGCGCAGTCCGCGGCCCGGGCGCAGCGAAGAGGCGGCCCTGCCAGCGTCCACCTCAGTGTCCGCACCGAACGGAGATCTCCCGCGATCCCGTCCGAGTGCGCTGCGCCAGCCCCGACGGGGTGCCCCGGCACGCAGGCCGAAGCGCCCCACTCGACACGAAGACGGGAGTCGGTGAAGCTCAGAACAGCAGGAGGGGGTTCACGTACGCGGATCCCATCTGGATCCGGAAGTCGAGATGGGGGCCGGTCGCGTTCCCCGTGGCGCCGACCAGCGAGATGCGCTGGCCGGCGCCCACCAGCTGGCCCGCCCGGACCAGCACACTCTCGTTGTGGTTGTACGTCGAGATCATCCCTCCCGGGTGGCGGATGACCACGACGTACCCGC
>JAKAMV010000048.1 GCA_021812735.1 Chloroflexota bacterium
TGGAGTGGGGCAGGGCGACGGCGCCATCCGTCACCGAGCTCGCGGACCGCGCCGTCGCCGTCGGCGTCACCTCGAAGGTGTACGGGCTGGCTGGGCTGCGGATCGGCTGGATCGTCACGGGCGATCGCGAGCTGCGGGCGCGGGCGCGGGCGATCAAGGACTACACGACGCTCTGCGCCGCGGGCCCGTCCGAGGTGCTGGCGACCGTCGCGCTGCGGGCGGAACGGCTCCTGCGTGAGCGGACGCGCACGCGATGCGAGGCCAACATGGTGCGCCTCGAGGCGTTCGTCGCGCAGCACCCGGAGCTCTTCGCGTGGCGACGGCCGGCGGCCACGACGGTCTCCGTCGCACGCCTCGCCGCGCCGCTCCTGGCGCGCCACGGTGGCGATCCCGAGGCTGTGCTGGCGCACTGGCGGGACCGCGCCGGTGTGGTTGTCGCTCCCGGGCCGGCATTCGGGTGTGCGCCCGACCAGTTCAGGGTGGGCTTCGGTCGGGCAGATCTGCCGGAGGCGCTCGAGGCGCTGGCCGCGGTCGGCTGATGCCGACGCCCCTCGTTCGGGTAGCTGCGGGGCGCGGGCCACCCTCCGGCGGATAGTGCCCAGTCCTACCCGCGGTCTCGGACGGGGTACCCTGTCAAGCCATGCGACTCCGTCGGCGCTGGCTCGCGGTGATCGTGCCGATCGCGGTGGTCGGCGTGATCGAGGTGGCCAGCGACAGCTTCCTCGACGAGATGCTGCCGTTCCCCCGCGACACCATCTTGGTGGTGGCGGTGGTGAGCGTCCTCGCCGTGGTGTACGGCCGATATGCCTTCGGCGAGATCGATCGGCTGGCCGGGACGCTGCGCCAGCGCAACGCCGAGCTGGAGGAGCGGCACGCGGCGGCGGCGGCGCTCCACCGCGTCAGCATGGCGGTGACCGCTCTCGCCGACATCGATGCCGTGCTGCGGGCCGTGGTGGACAACGCGCGCCGGCTTCTGGGCGCCGACGTAGCGGTCCTCGCGCTCGCCGACACGGACGGCGAGCTGCGCATGGCGGCGTGGAGCGGACCGGACGATGCGATCGATCCGCTTGGGGGGCAGCCGGGAGAGGACTTTCGGCGCTTCATCCGGACGGCCTACCTGGCCACCAACGTGGCCGCGCCGCTGCGGCTCGGCGATCGGACCGTCGGCACGCTGGCTGCGGCGGCGCGGACCGTCCGGGCCTACGGAGTGGATGACGTGGAGACGCTCTCCTCGCTGGCGAGCCAGGCGGCGATCGCTCTCGAGCACGACCGTCTTCAGCGTGAGCTGCGCGAGCTGGCCGTGCGCGGGGAACGCGAGCGCATCGCCCGCGAGATGCACGACGGCCTGGCGCAGGTCCTTGGGTACGTCAACATGAAGTCGCAGGCGGTCGAGGAACTCCTCGCAACGGGCCGCGTCGAGGCGGCGCGTGCCCAGCTGGCGGAGCTGGCCACCGCGGCGCGCTCGGTCTACGTCGACGTCCGCGAGGCGATCCTCGGTCTGACGAGCCCGATCCCCCCGGACCGGGGGCTAGTCGGGGCCCTGGAGGAGTACGCCGAACGCTTCTCCGAGGCGTCGAAACTGGTCACCCGTGTCGAGGCCATGGACGACGCCCGCCGGCTGGTACTCGCTCCGGACGTCCAGGCGCAGGTCTTCCGCATCGTCCAGGAGGCGCTCACCAACGTGCGCAAGCACGCGGCGGCTCGACGTGTCCGGATCGCGCTGGACCTGGAGGCGGAGTGGCTGACGGTCCGCGTCGAGGACGATGGGCGTGGGATGGCGACGGTGACGGCCTCGCCCGGAGACTGGCCACACTACGGTCTGCGGACGATGCGGGAGCGGGCGGCCGCGGTGGGCGCGGCGTTGACGTTCGAACCGGTCGGGGGGCAGGGCACGCGAGTGATCCTGCGCGTCCCGCGACTCGCTGCGACTGGGAGGGGAGTGACCTGATGAGGGGAGTGGCCTGATGCGGATCCTGCTGGCGGACGACCATGCGCTCTTCCGCGACGGCGTGGCGTCGCTGATCTCCGCCTGGGGACACGAGGTGGTGGGTCAAGCGGCCAACGGCGAGGAGGCCGTGGCGCTCGCCGATCGGCTGCGGCCGGACCTCGTTCTGATGGACGTGCGGATGCCCGGCCGGTCCGGGCTGGCCGCTACCCAGCAGATCAAGAGCGCCCACCCCGAGGTCGCGATCGTGATGCTCACCGTGAGCGAAGACGAGGAGGATCTCTTCACCGCGATCAAGGCGGGCGCGCAGGGTTACCTGCTGAAGAACCTCGAGAGCGCCCAGCTGCGCTCGATGCTGCAGGCGGTCGGCCGCGGCGAGGCGGCCATCACGCCGGCGACCGCGGCGCGCATCATCGACGAGTTCCTGCGCCCCGACCGGCCGCACCCGCCCGCCGACCCGGACCGGCTGACCGAGCGCGAGATCGAGGTGCTGCGCCTCGTGACGCAGGGGCTGCGCAACAAGGAGATCGCCGCACGGCTCGGGATCACCGAGAACACCGCGAAGTTCCACCTGAAGAACATCTTGGAGAAGCTGCACGCGCAGAGCCGGACCGAGCTGGCCGCGCGTGCCGTTCGCGAGGGACTCATCCCGGGCGACTGAGCCCGGTGGGGCCCGCTCGGCAGGCGGCGCCCGACACGGCGCCCGACACGGCCCGGCGGGACCCGTCTCGACGTGGTGCGGCGCAGCGGTCCGAACGGCCCGGGCCATCCGGCCCCGACCGCCTGCCCTGTCGAGCGCGCGCGTCCCCACTCGCTCGCGTGTGTGCCACGCGGCCGTCGCAGGCCATCCTCTGGGCGACGATCCGCACTGGAGGTACGCCCATGGGCTACCGCATCACGATCGCGACGGGTGGCTGCATCAACTGCGGCGTCTGTATGGACGTCTGTCCCGTCCAGGCGCTCGACATGACACGACCGGACCACGGCGGTATCGAGGCCGGCCCGTCCGGTGCCCTCCCGTTGCGCTGGATGATGGAGTACCCCACCCAGGTCGGCGAGTGCATCGGCTGCGGGATCTGCGTGCGGGAATGCCCCGTTCAGGTCGTGATGCTCGATGCCGTCGCCGGCCTGGCCCCGCTGGCCCCCCGCCAGGGGCCGCTCACGCGGCCCGTCGCCGCAGGCCAAGCGAACGGCTGGCTCCCGCTCTCCGAGGTGACGCGTGAGTCGCTCAAGCCCGACCACCCCGAGCCGTTCGAGCCCCTCTTCACGTGGCGCACGAGCGAACGGCCACAGCCGTGGCAGGCGTGGCGGACCATGGTCGACGCGGACCCGGATCCCAAGGCCCCTTGCCAGGCGGCGTGCCCGGCCGGCACCGACGCGGGCCGGTACGTCGGCCTGATCGCGCAGGGCCGCTTCGACGAGGCGTATGCCGTCGCCGCCGAGGTCAACCCGTTCCCATCGGTCTGCGGCTGGATCTGCACCGCGCCGTGCGAATCGGCGTGCCGCCGCGGCACCCTCGACGAGCCCGTCGCGATCCGCACCCTGAAGCGGTTCGCGGCTGAGCGCGGCAAGCTCCCGGCGGTCGCGCCGCCGCAGCGACGACGGCCGGAGCGGGTGGCGATCGTCGGCGGCGGTCCCGCCGGCATGTCGGCGGCGTACTACCTGGCGCGCCTCGGGTACGGCGTCACCGTCTTCGAGGCGATGCCCGTGCCCGGCGGCATGATGGCGATTGGGATCCCCTCGTACCGTCTGCCGCGGGAGGTCCTCCGCGAGGAGATCGACCGGATCGTGGGACTCGGCGTCGAGCTTCGCCTCGACAGCGCGATGGGACGTGATTTCAGCTTGAGCGACCTCGAGGCAGAGGGCTACAAGGCCGTGTTCCTCGCAACCGGGGCGTCGAAGAGCCGGCGGCTCGGTGTCCCGGGCGATCAGCTCCCCGGTGTCGTGCCCGCCACGCTCTTCCTGAAGCAGGTCAACCTCGGTGAGGGCCCCCGCCTCTCCGGACCGGTGGTCGTGGTCGGCGGCGGCAGCACGGCGATGGACGCGGCACGCTCCGCGCTGCGCAGCGGCGCCGACTCCGTGACGGTGCTCTACCGTCGCGGCCGCGCCGAGATGCCGGCGCAGCGCGAGGAGGTCGAGGCTGCCGAGCGCGAGGGCGTTACGATCCGGACCGGCGTGGTGGTCGACGAGGTGCTGGGGAACGGCCGTGCCGGCTCGGTGCGCTGCCGGCTCCAGCAACCCACCGATCGCGTCGAGGGTGGCCGCACCGTCTGGGAGACCGTGGCCGGCAGCGAGTTCGAGTTCTCGTGCGCCACGATCCTCGTGGCGATCGGCGAGGAGCCCGACCCCTCGATCCTGCCGCCGGGCGCCGGCATCGAGGTCACGTCGTGGGCCGGCATCATGGCCGATCCGCGCACGCTCGCCACCGGGCGGGCGGGCGTCTTCGCGGGCGGCGACGTCGTCTCGGGCCCTAAGACGGTGATCGACGCGGTGGCCAACGGCCGCCGGGCGGCCGCTTCGATCCACGAGTACCTCTCGGGCTCACGAAACGGCGAGGCCGAGATCTTCGCCGCGGTGCGCTATCGCACGGCGCCCGAACGCCAGCTTCGGCTCGACCTGGCCCCGCGCCCGCGCGCCCAGGTCGAGCACCCGGACTACGTGCCAGGTTCGTTTACCGCCAACGAGCCCGGGTTCGACGAGGCGACGGCGCGGGCTGAGGCATCACGGTGCTTCCGCTGCGATGCCGTCTATCGCTGCGGCGTGGTGCAGGTCGTGTCGGGCCGCGGTCCGACCGACGTGCGGCCCGCCGTCCCCACGGCCGCCGCCGGCGCTCGTGCGCCGTCTCCCGTCCCGACTATTGCAGGAGGTGACCGATGACTCCGGATCAGGTCTCGGCGTTCTTCGACGCCGGGGAGAGTTTCGTGGAGGGGACCATCGCGGCCGCGCTGGTCGCCTTGTGGCTCCTCGTCGTGGCGCTGCACCTTGCGCGCCCGTACATGGTCACGAACTTGCGCAAGTTCACGCTCCGCCTGGGCGCGGATCTCTGGTGGATCATCTACGTCGGCGCGCGCGACATCTTCCTCGTCCAGGTCTTCCTGGGCAGCTTCATCTTCTTCTACCCCGACGTCGTCAAGGGCCGGGACCTGCCGATCACGGGCGGGCTGGCGGCGGCCTGCGCGTTCGCCGTCCTCGTCATCAAGCTCGTCACGAAGGGGGACGCCGACCGGCGTTGGTTCCAGGTCCAGACGTTGCTGTTGGGGCTGGGGGCGACCCTCTACATCGTCCCATACCTCTTGGGCGTCCAGGTCACGCAGATCGGGACCCCGAGCGGCAACCAGCTGGCATCGATCTTCGTGAGCTCGATGAACACCAACTGGTCGCTGCCGCTCTCCTACATCTCGGCGGCGATCGTCGGCGCGCTTGGCCTCGTCGCCGTCGGCTACAACCTCCGCCAAACCGTCAGCCGCCCGCGCGGCCACGCTTAGGAGTCCAACGAGATGAGTGCTGACGACCTCGCCAACGCCCTGGTCAGCGGCAGCGCCACATGGATGGTGCTCTCGCTCGCCGCGGTGCTGCCCATCCTGTGGGCGTTCACGCTGATCCTCCACTTCGCGCGACCGTACGTCGTGCGGTTCCTGCAGGGGCTCACCCTCCGCTTCGGCGGCGATGTCTGGTGGCTTAGCTACGTGCTGATCCGCGACGGCCTCATGATCGTGACGCTCGCGCTCAGCATGATCTTCCTGATGCCGAACCTGTACATCGGGCTCGGCCTGCCGATCACGGCACCGCTCGCGACGGTGATCCTCTTCTGGGCGTTGGTGATCAAGCTCACGCGCGACGCCGACGACGATCCGATCGCGTTCCGCTGGGTGAGCATCCTGCTCGTGATCGCCTCGGTCTTCTACATCGTGCCGCAGATCTATGGGGTCGAGGCCGGGGACCAGGTCGATATCTGGAACAGCTTTGGCGGTCTCGGCTGGATCCCGAGCGCGCTGACCGCCCAGAACTCCAGCGCGAACTGGCTGAACCCGCTGGCTTGGCCGATCCTCGAGCTCTCGGTCGCGCTCTTCGGCTTGACCGGTGCCTATCTCTTCGTCCGGTTCCTGTCGCGGCTCGGGCGCGACGAGGCGTCGGGGGATGAGGCAGAGACCCCGCGAACGGCCTCCGGCGAGCTCACCTCCGCGCACCCCGGCACGGCTTCCTGACGGCCGCATCGGCGGGCGCACCCGGTGCTCCGGCCGTTGCGGATCGACTCCCGTCGGTCCCGCCCCTGCCCCCGCTACCGTCCCGTCCCGGCGGTTGCGTACCCCGTCAGCTCCACATACGCCTCGCCGCCGAGCGGCTGGCCGTCGCGCACGGCCGAGACCACCTGCGACCCTTCCCAGTAGACGACGCCCGTCGTTGCGCGCGTGTCGAGCTCTTGGTCGGCGACCGTGGGCCGCAAGCGGATCGTCAGCCGCTCTGCAGGCAGGGTGATCGTCCAGCCGGCCGGGTACGTCACTTCCGTGCGCGGGCTCGTCCAGCGCCCCGTCACCTGCACAGCGAACGCCGATCGATCCAGGTGCTGCGCGGAGCCGTCGGGTTGGACCAGCGTGCCGTAGACGAGCGGGTACGCGCCGGTGGCATCGCGCACGAGCGAGAGCGTCAGGTCCGTCCCGTCGGCCAGGTTCACCGCGAACCAGTCCCACCCACCGGCACCGACCGCGATGAAATTGCCCCACTGATGGTCGAACCACGCCTCTCCCCGGACCGCGAGCTGCCGCGCGCCGAGGGTGAGGACGCCCGCGGCTGCTAGCCGCGTGCGGGAGTAGTAATACGAGCCGCCAGCCGCGCCGAAGTCGATCCACCCGTCGCCGCCGTGGAGGACGGGGGGTCGGCCCTCGGCGTCGAGCCGGAGCTGCAGCCCGAAGCCGGCGGCTGCGCTGGTCGCGCTGATGATGTCGTGGCCGCCGATCCCTGCCATGATCCAGGGGGCGCCGATGGACGGCTGCGGCCCGGAGGAGGTCGACGACGGCCCGGACGCTCGTGCCGACGGACCGTTCGGTGGCGCGACCGAGATCTCGCTTGGGGCCCCGCGGATTCCAAGGGCAAACCCAGCGTCTGGGCCGATCCCGGGCGGCAGAGCCAGGGCACCGAGCGCCACCTTGGCATTTCCCTCCGCAGCGGGCGGCTGTCCCGCGGCCCCGGACACCTGTGCCGCTTCGACCAGGTCCACCTGCGGTCCGATCTCCGAGCGCTGGTCGTAGACGAAGCGGTGCCCCGTCTCGTCGGTCAGGGCGAGATGTGACGCCCACGAGACCGGGAACGCCCCCCGCTCCGCGCGGAAGATCACGAACTCGAAGCCGAAGCGTTGCCCCGAGACCGCCTGCAGGTGACCCGTGTAGTACCACCATTCGGTGAGCCGGTCGTGCGGCGCCTCGTCGCGTGGGAACGTGAGCGGCCGGGGATCGTGCGGGGGCGTAGAGAAAGGCGAGGTCGCTGGCAGCGCTGGACGGGGGGTCGGGTCGACGCCGAGCAGCCGTCCCTCGGGCGAGCACGCGGCGACGACGAGCGCGAGGACCGCCATCAGCGCCACCACCTGTAGGATCGCCGCCCCCTCGATGAGCGGGAGCCGCGACTCCACCCAGCGCGCCAGCCGCCGCGGAATCCACCAGTTCCAGTCGCCCAGCAGGCGCATCGTCGCCGGGACGAGCAGGGCTCGCACCACCGTCGCGTCGAGCGCCACCGCGATGGCGACGCCGAGCCCGAGCGCCTTGATCAGCACCACGTCGGCGAACGCGAACGACCCGGCTACCAAGACCACGATGAGCGCGGCGCTCGTCACGATGCGGCCCGACCGTTCGAGCCCCCGCGCCACCGCTTCCCGGTTGTCGCCGGTTCGGTCGTAGACCTCTTTCATGCGGCTCAGCAGGAAGACCTCGTAGTCCATCGAGAGCCCGAAGAGGACACAGAAGAGGATCACCGGCTGTGTCGTCTCGACGAAGCCGAGCGGCTTGAACGCGAGCAACGCCGAGAGGTTCCCGTCTTGGAAGATCCAGACGAGCGCGCCGAAGCTCGCCACGATCGAGAGGCTGTTCATGACAAGCGCCTTGAGCGGCAACACCACGGAGCGCAGCAACAGGAACAGCACGAGGTAGGTCGTGAGCATGATGAAGAGGGCCGTGCGCGGGAACTCGGCGGCCACCGCGCTCACGACATCGGCCACGTCGGCGGCGCCCCCCGCGACCTGCACGGTGATGCCCGGCGGAGGGGCCAGCGCCGACGATGGGCTGCGCAGCTCGTCGACGAGCGCCCGGAAGGCGCTGCGGTTCGGGTCGAACGGCGTGTAGACGGAGAACGTGGTGAGGTCGCCGCGCGTGGTGGCGCGCAGCTCGTTTGCCGCGAAGCGGTCCGGTGGCCCACCCGGCGCCCCGTAGAGGAGCTGGTACTGCGCGCGCGTCAGCCGCCGGTCGAGATCCATGATCCCCTCGACGCGCACCACGCGCGGGTCGGCCGCCAGGCGGCGCGACCAGTCGTAGAGCTTGCCGATGTTGGCCGGAGCGGTGACCGGACCCGTTGTGTGGATCGCGAGCACGAGCGGGTCGAACTCGCCCGGCCCGAATTCACGGACGAGCAGGTCGTAGGCCTGCCGTGAAGGGACGCGCTCGGGCAGGATGCTCGCGTCGGGGGCGTTGAAGCGCGCGTGCAGGAACGGGGCGCCAAACAGCAGCAGGATCGCCAGTGTCGGGACGAAGACCCGCATCGGCCGCGCCATCACCCAGCGGGCGAGCCGGCCCCAGACTCCCTCGCCCGCCGCGGCATCCGGGTGGCCGAGCCGTCGTACCGCCAACGCGTCGATGCGCGGGCCGGCGATCGTCAGCAGCGCCGGCAACAGGGTCATCGCCGCTGCCACGTCGAGCCCCACCACGATCGCGCCGGCGACGCCCACCGAGCGCAGGATCATGAACTCGAAGAGGACGAGGCCGCTCAGTCCGAGCAGCACCGTCAGCCCGCTGAAGAAGACCGCCCGCCCGGCCGATGCCACCGTCACAGCGACGGCCGACACGATGGCGTCGTGGTCGACCTGACCGTCCGGCAGCCGGCCACCGCCCCGCCGCGTCAATTCTTCGCGGAAGCGGCTGGTCATCAGCAGTGAATAGTCGACGCCGAGCCCGAGCCCCAGGAGCGTGGTCAGGTTCAACACGAAGATGCTCATCGGGGCCAGGCTGGCCAGCACGAAGATGATCGCGAGCGAAAGCGCGACGGCGGTGCCGCCCACCACCAGGGGGACCGCGGCCGCCACAGCGCTCCCGAAGACGAGCAGCAGTGCGATCGCCGCCAGGGGGAGCGAGATCAGTTCGCTGCGCCGCAGGTCGGACTCGGAGACGCTCTGAATGTCGCCGTAGAAGGCGGGGCCGCCCGCCAGATACGTGCGGATGCCGGGCACAGGGACCAGCGCGGCCTGCACCGGCGCCAGGGCTTCAGGCGACTGGTCCGGCGGTAGGTCGAGCGAGACCACCTCGTATACCACGGTCCGGTCGGGACTGACCTGGTGCGGGTTCAGCGTGTGTCGCAGGATCCCCGTGACGTGCGCGGCGCGCGGCACGTTGGCGATGGCCCGTGCGGCGGCCGACTCGAACGCGGGGTCCCCGGCCCGGGCGGAGGTGGTCGACTGGATCACGACGACGAGCGCGGAGGCTGGCAGCCCGAGCCGGTCCTCCAGGACCTGCTGCGCCTTCGCCGACTCGAGCCGGCTGCTGGTGAAACCGCCGGCGCTCAGGACGCCGGGGGCACGGGGCGCAAGGGGAGCGGCGAGCAGGAGGAGTGCGGCCCAGGCCGCGACCACGGGCCAGGGATGGCGGGCGACCCACGCGCCGACGGCGCCGAAACGACCCGACGGTTGGGCGTAGCGCGGGTCGCGGGGATGCGGCAGCCCGCTCCCACCGGGGT
The DNA here is from genome assembly GCA_021812735.1 of Chloroflexota bacterium. The sequence continues at coordinate 9,875 of JAKAMV010000048.1, forward strand.
CCGGCAGTCCGGTCCCGCGGCCATCCGCCGGCTCGGTTGCTGCGCCCTCGACCCGGGGGCGCCCGGCGTGGCCCACCGACGGCGTCCTGCTGCGGCTGGCTCTCAGGCCTCCCCGACGCCAGCCAGGAGCGGCTCGCAGCCCTCGCCGTCGTCGTCGCGCAGCTCGATCACGGTTTCGACCTCGGCGACGCCACGGATCGTCGCGATCACCGAGCAGTACTTGTCGTTGCTGAGTCGCACGGCGCGTTCGACGGCGGCACGGTCGACGCCTCGGCCGCAGACGACGTACGTGACGCGGACGCGCGTGTAGGCCCAGGGCGCTTCGGTCCGCTGTTCGCCGTCGACACGGACCTCGACGCCCGTCACGGGCTGGCGCGCCTTGCGCAGGATCTCGACCACGTCCCAACCAGAGCAACCACCAACGGCAGCGAGCAGGGTTTCGGACGGCGAGATGGCGTGGAGCGAGCGATCTTCGGTGGGTGCGGCCATCTCGATCGGCTGGTTGGGGCGCGCGCCCAGGGCGACGAAGGTGCCGCGCGCGGGGTTCCAAGTGACGGTGACGCGTTTCACGAAGCTCCTCCGGGTCGTGGGATCGCTGCCTGGCGCACGCAGCGAGGGAGACAGGTGTTGCGTGTGAGGATAGCCCGATGTAGGATCGCCGGCCCGGCGCCCGGTGGGCTCTGCTGATTGGGCGCGCGCAGGCTCGCTGCCGGCGGCCGTGTGTTTCGTCGAGCGGCTGCCGGTATGGAGGGGGGGGCAGATGAGCGGGGTTCGCGTTCTGGCGGGGACCGCGAAGGGGGCATTCGTCCTGAGCGCGGACGGCGCGCGCAAGCGGTGGCAGGTGGATGGGCCGTTCTTCGGCGGCTGGGAGGTCTACCACCTGAAGGGCGCTCCCGCCGCCCCGGACCGTCTCTACGCCGCTCAGTGGACCGCGTGGCACGGGCAACTGATCCAGCGATCGGACGACGGCGGACGAACCTGGGAGCCGGTCGGCAACCTGTTTACCTTCGACGGCCACGTGGGGAAGCACCAGTGGTACGACGGTTCACCACGCCGCTGGGAGTTCAAGCGGGTCTGGCACCTGGAGCCTGCGCCGAACGACCCGGATCAGGTCTATGCAGGGGTCGAGGACGCGGCGCTCTTTCGCTCAAGTGACGGTGGCCAGTCCTGGCAGGAGCTTGCTGGCCTGCGGAACCACGGCACGGGGCCGCGCTGGCAACCCGGTGCCGGCGGCCTCTGCCTGCATACGATCCTCCTCGATCCGCACGACTCTCGACGGATCATCGTGGCGATCTCGGCGGCCGGGACGTTTCGGACGGACGACGGCGGCACCACGTGGCGGCCCATCAACCGTGGCCTCCGATCGGACTATCTCCCCGACCCAGACGCGGAGATCGGCCACTGCGTCCACCGCATTGCCGCACACCCTGCCGCGCCCGATCGGCTCTTCATGCAGAAGCACTGGGATGTCCTGCGCAGCGACGACGGCGGTGCGGAGTGGTACGAGGTAAGCGGCAACCTACCCACCGATTTCGGGTTCGTGGTCGAGGTGCATCCACACGAACCGGAGACGGTCTTCGTAGTCCCCATCACGAGCGACAGCCAGCATTACCCGCCGGGCGGCCAACTGCGCGTCTATCGGAGTCGGAGCGGGGGTGGCGAGTGGGAGCCGCTGACGCGCGGCTTGCCCCAGCGCGACTGCTACGTCAACGTCCTACGCGATGCGATGGCGGTCGACAGCCTCGAACCGTGCGGCGTCTACTTCGGGACCACCGGCGGACAGATCTACGCGTCGGCGGACGGCGGCGACAGTTGGGCACCGATCGTGCGCGATCTGCCGCGCGTCTACTCGGTGGAGGTGCAGACGCTGCGGTGATCCGGGTTATCCTGCCGGCCCATCTCCGAGCACTAGCGCGCGCCGATCACGAACTGCAGCTCGAGGTCGACGAGCCGGCGAGCGTGCGGCGCGTCCTCGATGCGCTCGAGGCGGCATACCCGCCGCTGCGGGGGACGATCCGTGATCCGTTGACGGGAAGCCGCCGGCCGTTCGTCCGCTTCTTCGCCTGCGGTGAGGACCTCTCGTCGAGGGGCCCTGACGAGCCGCTGCCGGCGCCTGTCGCCCGGGGCGCCGAGCCGTTGCGCATCGTCGGCGCCATCGCCGGCGGTTGACCGACGCGGGTCGGCTCACCCGCCGATCACGGCCCAGATGAACCCCATGAACAGGAGGAGGCCGATCAGCAGGCCGATGAACGCGAGGCCGCCTACCGTCAGATACGAGAGCGACAAGAAGTTGATCGACCCCATCGCTACGGCCCAGACGATCAGCAGCGCGAGGAAAAGCCACCGACTGTTGCGGCCCGTGACCGCTTGCGCCAGCCTGGTGGAGCGGCCCTCAGGGACGAGCGCGACCCGGAGCATCAGGAAGATGAACCCGGCGGCGACGGCAACGGCGATGATGTACGCGATCGGTTGCGCGTAAGCTGCCTCGAACGCCTTGTCCATCGGGACAACTATAACAAACGGCCTACATCGGGAGGCCGTTCGGCCTGTGGTCCCCGGGGGTCGCGGGACGTTGGTCTGGCTGGATGTCGAACGCCCCGGGGCATCGCCGCCCCCGCCGACCACCGACCTGCGCCCCTCTCTGGCGGCTGCGCTACCATCTCGCACATACAGACTGCATAAGAAATATGCACCGGGCGCGGGCCCCAGGCCGCTGCAGCGGCGGGACGCGCGTCGGTCGCTCGGAGGAGGCAGGCCGTGGAGAGGAGCAAGATCGAGGGCATCAGGCCCGGTGGTTCGCGAGGCGCTGCCGCCACGGGCGCCGCGCTCGAGGCACGCCCCTTCGTCAACCAGCGTGATCCCGCCCGCCGCCTGGGGCCTGACGGCAAGCCCGCGGTCAGCCGCCGCGCACCCATCTGGGCGGACGTGCCAGACGAGCAGTGGAACGACTGGCGCTGGCAGCTCTCGCACCGCGTCAACACCCTGGAAGAGCTCTCGCAGGTTCTCGACCTGACCGAGGACGAGCGCGAGGGGCTGAGCGCCCCCGATAAATTCCGCGTCGACATCACGCCCTACTTCGTGAGCCTCATCGACCCGAACGACCCGAACGACCCACTCCGCCGCCAGGTCGTCCCGACCGGCCGCGAGCTGCGCGCCTTCACCGGGATGATGGAGGATTCCCTCGCCGAGGACCGCCACTCCCCGGTGCCCGGCCTCGTCCACCGCTACCCCGACCGCGTCCTGATGCTCGTCACGACGCAATGTGCGAGCTACTGCCGCTACTGCACCCGGTCGCGCATCGTCGGCGATCCCACCCAGAACTTCAACCGGCACGAGCACGAGGCACAGCTCGACTACATCCGCCGGACCCCCCAGATCCGCGACGTGTTGATCTCGGGCGGCGATGCCCTCACCCTCGCGCCGAAGCTGTTGGAGCAGGTGATCCGCAACCTGCGCGAGATCCCCCATGTGGAGATCATCCGTATTGGGAGCCGCGTCCCGGTCTTCATGCCGCAGCGCGTCGACGACGAGCTCTGCGACATGCTGCAGCGGTACCACCCGCTCTGGCTCAACATCCACGTGAACCACCCGAACGAGATCACGCCCGAGCTGGCGCGGGCCTGCGACAAGTTGACCCGCGCGGGCGTGCCCCTCGGCAACCAGTCGGTGCTGCTGGCGGGCGTCAACGACTGCGTCCACACGATGCGCGATCTGGTCCAGAAGCTCGTCGAGATCCGGGTGCGGCCCTACTACATCTACCAGTGCGACCTGGTCGAAGGCGCCGGGCACTTCCGCACGCCGGTCGGCAAGGGGCTCGAGATCATGGAAGGACTGCGCGGCCACACCTCCGGGTTCGCCGTGCCGACCTACATGATCGACGCGCCGGGCGGAGGCGGAAAGATACCGGTCATGCCCAACTACCTGATCAGCTACTCCGACCACAAAGTGGTGCTGCGCAACTACGAGGGCTACATCACCACGTACGAGGAGCCGCTCGACTACACATCACACGACCGCTCGAAGTGCTGGTATTGCCAACACCAGCGCCCCGAGCCCGGCCAGAAGGGGATCACGGCCCTGCTCGACGGGGACGCCATGTGGGTCGAGCCGGCCGGGTTCACTCAGATCCACGCCCGCGGCGCCACGGAGGCGCACCGGCTGCAGGACCCGTCGAAGTGGGTGCCGCTCGGCGTCGGTCCGATCGAGGGCCGGCAGGCGCCGCCGGCGCTCGGGGAGGGCGAGCCGGGCGCGCCAGCCGGCTCCGACACGGACTCCGCCTGAACGGGACTCCGCCTGAACGGGACTCCGCCCGAACGGGACTCCGCCTGAACGGGGGGATGGGACATGGCCCCATTGCGCCTCGGGCTCGTGCTGTGGGCTCAGGCGACGCCCTGGACCGCGATGCTGGAGGCGGCCCGAAGAGTCGACGCCCTCGGCTACGACCAGCTCTGGACCTGGGACCACCTCCACGCGATCTACGGCGATTCCGACCAGGACTACTTCGAGGGCCCCAGCGTCCTGGCCGCGTGGGCGGCGTCGACCGAGCACGTCCGGCTCGGCCCGATGGTCGGCGCCAACACCTTCCGTAACCGCAGGCGTATGCCAAGCAGACGGCGACCCTCGACCACATCAGCGGCGGGCGGGCGATCGCCGGCATCGGTGGACGCGGGCTGAACGGCCGGCCGCGCTCGGCCGCTCCCGGAGGGAGACCTAGTTTCGCCGCCCCCCGAAGATCGAGCGCGCGATCCGCACCTCGTCCCGATCGGGTGCCTCCGGCAGCTCCGCCAGGTAGCGGTCCAGGCCGCGCACCGCGTCGGTGAACCGGCCACAGCGCCCGTACAGGAGCGCCCGATCGCGCCGCAACGCCGGGTCCGCCGGGTCCAGGATCACGAGCAGCTCGAGCATCGCGAGCGCCGGCGCCCATTCTCGGCGCGCGAGGTAGATCCCGCGCAGGTTGCCCAGGATCCGGGCGATGATCTCGCGCCGGCTCGCTGGGCGCAGCATCGAACGGCGGAACGGGACCGCGTGTCCGAGCGCCTCCTCCATCAACCGTTCGCAATCGTCAGGCGAGAGTGAGCGCCCGCGGTCGTACGGGTCGATCAGGCGACCATCGGGCCCGCCCAGGATGAAGTGGCCCGGCAGCCCGATTCCATACAGGGGCAGGCCCAGGCGCCACCCGACTTCGAGCTCGAGGACGCCCAGCGCGATGGGGAGGCCACGGCGGAACCGAACGACCTCGGCGAGGTACGTGTGCCGAGGTTCCCACGCGTCGCGGGGCGCGCCGCGCAGCGCCAAGTCGTCGTACAGCACGTGGTGGAGGCCGTCGAGGATCACATCGAGTGCCGCGGGGGTCCGGATGCCGGCTTCGCGATGAGCCGCGTCTCGCAACCCGGGTGGCAGCACGCTGCGCACGCGCTCGGCCAGCATGTCCAGCTCGTCGTGCAGAGCGCGTGGGCTGGATGCGGGGTCGGTCTCGGCCGCGATGCACGCACAGACGGCGGCCAGATCGATCAGCGGATCCGGCATGGCGACCAGCTCGGCGAAGCGTGCGCGCATGGCGGGTGCCTGCGGGATCCGCCGCGGATCGCGAGGGGACGGCTCGACCATTGCTGCATCGTAGGGGAGAAGGGTGCCATCTGTCGCGTGCCGCCTGCCCCGCGCCGCCTCCCCCCGCTGTCCGTCACCTGGTCTCCCGTGATAGCCTCGCAGGCGCCCATGTTCAACTTGCGCGACGTTCCCGGCCTGCCCGATCCCGACCTCCGGCCGCCGGTGGTGGCCGAATCGGGCGACCCGTTCGCGGCCCTGCGCGTGGTGCACCTCCTGGCCCAGATCCCGCGAGGCCAGCCGATCCGTGTGCGGGACATCGTCGACGCGCTCAACGCTCGCTGGCTCGACTGGTCGTTCGATCGGAAGGTCGTCACCGACGCGATCGTCCAGCTGCAGGCGAACTGGATGGCCGACTACCGCACCGTCGACGGGATCCGGCTCGGATCGGACGCCTACGGCGAGACGGTGACGATCGAGGATTCGAGCCGGGTCGATCCGTGGATCGTGCTCCAGGTGCGCGCGCTCGCCGAGGCGTGTCGGGAGCGGCTGCGCGAGTTTGCGCGGGACGAGGGCGGAATCCCGTGAGCGAGGCGGGAGCCGCCGATCGGGCCGCCGGCCGGGTGGCCGACCCTGCCGCCACCGGGCGCCCGCCGGCGCGCCGCGCCAGCCACGTCTGGGCCGATGGCCTCCTCGTGCCCGCCGACACGCCACTCCTCACCGCGACCGATCGCGGGTTCCAGGTGGGCGACGGCGTCTTCGAGACGATCCGTGTCTGTGAGGGTCGGATCCTCGAATTGCCGCTTCACGCCGAGCGGCTCCGGGCGTCGGCCGCGGCGCTCGGAATCCCGCTTCCCGACGAGATCGAGACCACGCTTCGGGTGGCGATCGCCGAGCTCCTCGCGGCGGATGCGCTCGTCGGCCCCCGGGTCGAGGTCTCGGTGCGCGTGACGGTCACGCGGGGCCCTGTTGAGGGTCGCGACCTGCTGCCGCCCACCGACGTCCGGCCGACGATGGTCGTGCAGGCGTGGCCGGTGGCGCGGCCGTCGCCCGAACTGCTCACGCGCGGCCTGCACCTCGCGATCTCGACGGTCCGCCGCGACCCGAACAGCCCGCTGGCCGCGGTCAAGACGACGAGTCGCGCCGAGTTCGTCTACGCGCGGCTCGAGGCGCGACGGCGCGGCGCCGACGACGCCCTCTTCCTGACGATCGATGGCCACCTCGCCGAGGCCACCTCCGCGAGCGTCTTCATCGTGAAGGACGGTGAGCTCGCAACGCCGGCACTGGAGTGCGGGATCCTGGTCGGAACGACGCGCGAGTGGCTGCTGCGCTGGGCGCCCAGGGTCGGCCTGCGGGCCCGCGAGGGATGGATCGCGCCGGATGAGCTCTTCGCTGCCGATGAGGCGTTGCTGGCGAGTTCGGTGGCGGGCGTGCTCCCGGTGACGCGGGTCGACGAGCGGCCGATCGGGACGGGTCAGCCCGGCCGCTGGACGCTGCGCGCGCGCGCCGCCCGCGAGGCGCTTGCCTGCGGCGAAAGATGACGATTGCCCGTGGGGCGCGGACGGCGCCCGTGACGGCGCTGGGGCGGATGCGATGAACCGTGCCCGGGCGATCGCCGAGACCGCGCGGCTCGCGGCCGAGGGTGAACGGCTGGAGGCGGCGCCGACCCTTGGCCGTCTGCGGCTCTGGTTGCAGCTCTCCGACGACCTGCTGAGCACGATCTGGGGCACGATGGACCGCTACCACCTCGCGTGGCTGCTGGTGGGACGACCCGCTGCGCCCCGCGGTCGCCCGATGACGCCCGACGAAGAGGCGGCGTACGTGCGCGACGTCGCCGGGCAGAAGACGGCGGTGCTGCGGATGAGCCTGCGGGCGCTCGAGGCTCAGGGCATCCCGTTCGTGGGGGAGACGGAGTCGGCAGGGACGATGGCGACGGGCGACGAGGCGGAACCATGACGGGGGAGCGACGGACGGAACCGCTCCCGGCCCGCGGCGAGCTCGTCCTGCCGGAGCGCGAGCTCGTGCCCGCCGTCGGCGGGCAGCGCCGCGTGCCGGCGCCCGACCCCGTGGCGCGCGACTACCTTCTGCTGGCCCTGCGCCTCGACCAGCACGTCCCCGGACTGGTCGACGGGTACTACGGGCCGCGCGACCTGAAGGCGCAGGTCGACCTCGAGAACCTGCGTCCTCCGGCGCGCCTCGCTGAGGACGCGGCCGCGCTGCGGGAGCGGGTCGCCGCGGAGGTGGCCGAGCCGGATCGGCGGCGCTGGCTCGACCGCCAGCTTGTCGCGCTCGAGACGCAGGCCGCGCGCTTGGCCGGGGCCGCGATTCCCTACGTGGACGAGGTGATCCGCTGCTTCGACGCCCCCCCGACGCGCCTGCCACCGGAGACCTACGCCGAGGTGCGGCGCGAGCTCGACGGGTTACTGCCGGGTCGCGGGGCTCTTTTGCCTCGCCTCGAGGCATGGGACGCCCGCTTCGTCATCCCGCTCGACCGGGTCCGGGCCGTGGTCGACGCGCTCCTGCCCCCGATTCGCGCGGCGTCGCTGGCGCACGTTCCGGCACCCGAAGGCGAAGCGCTGCAAGTCACGCTGGTCACGGACCAGCCGTGGAGCGGCTACAACTGGTACGACGGTGGGCTGCGTTCGCGGGTCGATCTGAACGTCGACCTGCCGATCCGGCCGGCGGCGCTGATCGATACGCTCACCCACGAGACGTACCCGGGCCACCACCTGGAGCACGCCTGGAAGGAAGAGCGGCTGGTGATGGAGCTGGGCCGGCTCGAAGGCACCGTGCTGTTGATCAACACGCCGGAGTGCTTCATCAGCGAGGGGCTGGCGGAGCTCGGTCGGCGCTTCACGCTCGACCAGCCCACGCGCGTGGCGCTCCTGCGCACGGCCTGCGTGGAGGCGGGACTGCCAGCGAGCGACGACGATCTGGCGCGCCAGCTCGCCATCTCGGCGAGCCTGCACCGTCTGCGCGGCGCCGACGGCGACGCGGCGCTGCTGCGGCACGCCGAGGGCCGTTCCAGGGCCGATCTCCTCGCCTTTCTGGTCGAAGAAGCGCTGTCGTCGCCTGAACGTGCCGAGAAGCGGCTCGCGTTCATCGAGCATCCCCTCTGGCGTACCTACGTGTTCAGTTACGCGGGCGGGGAGGCGCTGCTGGGGGCATGGTGCGAGGCGGCGGGCTCCGAGGCGGGCGCCCGCGGCCGTTTCCTGCGGTTGCTCACAGAGCAGCTCACGCCGTCGGGCATCAGGGAGGAGCTGGAGGCGGAGCCGAGGGAGGATTCCTCACCGCTCAACGAGCGGCGAGGAACGCACCGACGGCCGTCAGCACGACTTCGATGACCTCGAGCGGCCCAACGATCCCGCCGAAGTACGCTGGGAACGGGGTGGCGGCGATGCGCTGCGCGATGTCGAGCCGAGAGTCCGGCAGGGTGGCGCGCGTCCAGAGATAGACGAGCACCTGCCCCGTGCCCCACGCCGCGAGCGCGAACCCGATGGCCAGGACGCGCGGTGCGATGCGCTGCACGTGGCGCTCCCCCCGCCAGGCGCCGGCCGCCAGCAGCGCCCCGATCAGCCACCCGCCGGCAAGTGCGACGACCACCATCCCCCAGTCCAAGCCGAGGACGCCCTCGAGCAGCAGCCACACGACGGCGACGCCGGCCCAACCCGCCAGTCCCAGGGCGAGCGCGCGCCCCGTCGCTGGGTGGGCCGCCGCCGGCGGTGCCTCCCGGGAGACCAGTCGTTCGCCCGGTGGCCGATCGAGCGGGCGCGTTGCGGCGGGCCGCATGTCGCCCGGCGCCCGCGCGATCGCGTCGGCGCGGTCTCCCGCCGGTGACGCTGGCCGTGCCCCGGGCACGCTGTCGTCCTGCGCGGTCGGTAGCGGCGGTTCCACACGGCAACTGTATCGCCGGCGGGCAGCTCCGTACCGCCACGATGGGCGCCCCGCGCACGAAGCGGTGGCCGGGGCCGCCGGCCGCCCTCGCCACGACGGCCCCAGGCGCTACACTCTGCGCGATGCAGACACCGACGCGGCCGTCACGCACGCGGCCGCCCACGCGGACGTCCGTGAACGGCGCCGCTTCGCCGAACGCTCCGCTTCCGCCCATGCCCGAAGCTGCAGCACGGCTGCGGACCGGCCAGGCGCGCCTCGCCGCCGACGCCTTGCGCGCGGCGCTGGCTCGTGACCCGGGCCTCGGCACGCGGTACGACGCGGACCAGCTCCGCACATTCCTGCGCGACTGTCAGCGCCACGTCATCCAGCTCGCCCTCGCGCTCGAGGAGGGCCGCGTAGGCCGCATGACCGAGTACGTCGACGTGATCGTCCCGGTCTTCCGTCGTCGGCGCGTGCCGCTCGAAGATCTGGCGACGATGCTGCTGGGCACGCTGGACGCGGCGCACGCCGAGCTGCCGCCTGCGGCCGGCGACGTGGCGACCCGCATCGTGGAGGCGGGTCTGGCCCGACTGGAGCGGCCGCGGCACCTTCCGGGCGATCGGCCGCGCAACCCGATCCTGCACTTCCTCTGGAAGGGCGCCGGGATTCTCGACTGAGGCACGACGATGACGATCAAGTGGGTCCAGAGCGACCCCCTCATCATGAACGGTGAGCCGTTCTGCTATGCGACCCGGTTGACGGTCCGCAACATCCTGGAGATGCGTGCGCACGGTCTGACGCCCGCCCGCATGATTGCCGAGCATCCGGAGCTTCGGGCGGTCGGGATCGCCGAGGCGTTCCGCTATGCAGCCGCGCACCGGGACCGGTACGCGGAGTTCTTCGCGCCGGACGGCTCGCTGCGCGGTCCCGGCTATGCGCCGGAAGATGCCGCGAAGTTCCCTCAGCACCTCCGAGAGCTCACGGGGATCGTCACGGACCGACCGCAGCCGGCCGTCTGAGCGGTCGACCAACGGTCGCGTGGGCGCGCCCCTATCCGAGCAGATCGGTCGGAATTCGGCCGATCGGTGCTAGGATGCGTATGGACCGTGCGCCCCGCGGTTCCCCGCGCGGCTCACACCCACGAGCATTTGGGAACTGACCATGACCGACACCGTCACCAATACGGCGCCCGACACCGCCCGGCCCGAGCCGGCCCCGCAGGGCGCGCCACCGCCGTCGGCCGAGACGCCGGCAGGAGCGCCTGCCGCGACTCCGCTCCCCGCCGGTTTCGACGCCGAGCGCCGTGCGACCGAACTCGCCATCCTCGATGCGCTGCGGTCCGTGGTCGACCCCGAGATCGGGATGAATGTCGTCGAGCTGGCCCTGATCAAGCAGATCGTCCTCGGGCCGCAGCAGACCGAGATCAAGATGATCCTGACCACGCCGTTCTGCCCCTACGCCGGCGCCATGATCCAGCAGGTCAAGGAGGCCACCGAGGAGGTCGTCGGGCACGAGGTCAAGGTCACCCTGCTCGCCGAGCGTTGGGACCCTCGCGACGCCGGCCTGATGTGGTGAGGCGGCGGCGGTGATGCAGCACGGGGCGAACCGACGACGGTGACGCAGCGGCGGCCGCGCATCCGGAGCAGCGCCGTGGCCACGGGCCGCGGCGACGATGGCACTACCGGGCTCCTCTTCGGAGGCGAGCGGATCGCCAAGGACGACGCGCGCACCGACGCCTATGGCACCATCGACGAGGCGGTTGCCGCGCTCGGGCTGGCCCGTGCGGAACTCGCGATGAAGCGCCAGTACGGCGTCCTGACCCCGACGCTGGCAGGGATCGGCGAACTGATCCTGCGTTTCCAGCGTGAGCTGTTCGTCGTCGGGGCGGAGCTGGCCACCAACCCGGAGGCCACCGAGCGTCTGCAGGACGGCGTGACCCGCGTGACCGAACGGATGGTCGAGGGCGTCGAGGCAGCCCTGGCCGACCTCGAGGCGCACACCGCGCTTCCGTCGGAGTTCATCGTGCCCGGCGAGAGCCGTGTGTCCGCTTCGATCGAGCTTGCCCGGACGATCGTCCGGCGCGCGGAGCGACGCGTCGTCGCCCTGCAGCGCCAGGGACTCGCCGGCGAATGGACGCTGCCGTATCTCAATCGCCTCGCCGATCTGCTCTGGGTGCTGGCGCGCGCGGCGGAGGCGGCGGAGGCGCGAGAGGCGCGGCCTGCACGACCTGGGCCGCGGGTGCGGCGTCCCCGTGCAGGGCCCACCACGCCTGATTCCACGACGCCCGACGCTGAGATTTCGGGCGACGCGTCGAGGCCCGACGACCCGCCCGACGACCGGCCCGTCGACGCCTGATTCGACGAGCTCGATCCGTCCTCTGCGCGAGCATCGGCTCCCGTCGACGGGTCGCGGGCCCCGCTCCATCGCGCAGCTGTTCGTGGCGCAGTCGGTGCCGACGGGCGTCGCGCTGGTCGCCCCCGGGTCGCGCTGACCCTGCCCGTCGCGCCGGCTTCACGCAGTCTTCATCGCCTCTTGACTCGGGAGGGATACACTGGAGATCGGCCCAAGGGCCCGCAACCAAGGAGAAACGTTCCGTGTTCCACACGAACCCCAACGATCCATACCGCTACGAGGCGCCCGACACGTCGGACGCCCAGCGTGGCCCGGTCGGTTATGGCTGGGACCCGCGTGCGCTCAGTGCCCGTCCCGTGGCCGGCGTGCGAGAGGGCTTCCTCACCGCCAGCTTCGTCTGGATGTTCCTTGCGCTGCTGGTCAGCGCCGCCACCGCGTTCATGACGCTCGCCAACCAGGGCGCGCTCCAGGCAGTGGCGAACAACTTCCTGATCCTGATCATCGCGGAGTTCGCCATGGTCCTCGGGCTCAGCGCGGCGATCAACCGGTTGAACTCGACGGTCGCGGTGCTGATGCTCTTCGTCTACGCGGCGCTGAACGGCACCACGTTCGCGATCATCCTCAGCGTCTACAACATCGGCTCGGTGACATCGGCGTTCGTCGGGGCGGCGGGCATCTTCGGTGCCGCGGCGTTGTACGGCTACGTGACCGGGCGCGACCTGACCAGCCTCGGGGGCATCCTGTTCGCCGGGCTCATCGGTGTCGTGATCGCGTCGTTCGCGAACATCTTCATC
>JAKAMV010000049.1 GCA_021812735.1 Chloroflexota bacterium
CCCCCCCTGGGGGCGGGGCGCGCCCCGCCACTCCTGCGGCCGAGGCGCGCCCTGCCATTCCTGCGGGCGATCACCTGAGGCTTCAGGCGCCCGTTTTCGGCGGCCACGGCCGTCGGCAATTCCTGGCGGTGATCGCTGCCAGCTCTGGCGGGTGCGCAGCAGGGCCAGGGCTCCGAAGTGATTGCCCCCAGGAATGGCCGGGCGGCGTTTCCGGGCCCCAGCCGAACGCGGCCATGGCCAGCTCGTCGGCGGTTTCGCAGCGTCCGCGTCGGCGTGCCCAAGCCGCCCGGTCGGCTGGCTCGGCGCCAGCGCCCTGCCGCTGCCTGCTCCCGAGGCGGTTGATCCCCCGGATCGGGGTGCGCCCATCTCGGGGCCCTCTGCTACGCTCGAGCCGGCAGCCCTCCGCCGCGCCCTTTGGGAGTCTCATGAGCATCATCGACGCCCCGCAGCACCTGTTCACGTCCGAGTCGGTGACCGAGGGCCACCCGGACAAGATGTGCGATCAGATCTCGGACGCCATCCTCGACAGCATCCTGCGCATCGACCCGAGGGCGCGCGTCGCGTGCGAAGCGGCCACCACGACCGGGCTCGTGCTCGTGTTCGGCGAGATCACCTGCGATGGTTACGTCGAGTTCCAGGACGTGGTGCGCGACACGGTCCGCGACATCGGCTACACGCGGGCGGACTACGGCTTCGACTACCAGACGTGCGGCACCATCGTCAGCGTCAAGTCGCAGTCTCCGGACATCGCCCAGGGCGTGGACGCCTCGCCGGCCCACGAGCAGGGCGCTGGCGACCAGGGGATGATGTTCGGGTTCGCGTGCAACGAGACGCCCGAGCGCATGCCGCTGCCGATCGCCCTGGCACACCGCATGGCACGTCGGCTGGCCGAGGTGCGCAAGGAGCGGTCGATCCCGTACCTTCGCCCCGACGGGAAGACGCAGGTCACCGTGGAGTACGCCTACGGGAAGCCGGTGGCGGTGCGGACGGTCGTGGTCTCCTCCCAGCACGACCCCGACGCCACGCACGACCGGATCACCGACGACGTCGTCGAGCAGGTCATCCTGCCCTCGATTCCGGCTGAACTTCGGGTCCAGGATCCGGTCATGCACGTCAATCCGACCGGCCGGTTCGTGATCGGCGGACCGATGGGCGACGCGGGTCTGACGGGTCGCAAGATCATCGTCGACTCCTACGGCGGCATGGCGCGCCACGGCGGCGGCGCGTTCTCGGGCAAGGACCCGTCCAAGGTGGACCGCTCGGCGGCCTATGCCGCGCGCTGGGTCGCGAAGAACGCTGTCGCGGCCGGGCTGGCCGATCGCTTCGAGGTCGAGGTGGCCTACGGCATCGGCATCGCGAAGCCGATCTCGGTCTCGATCGAGACGTTCGGCACGGGCAAGGTGCCCGACGACCGGATCCTCGCGCTGATCCACCGCCACTTCGACCTGCGGCCGGGCGCCATCATCCGCGACCTCGACCTGCTCCGGCCCATCTACCGGCAGACGGCCGCCTACGGGCACTTCGGGCGCACGGACCTCGACCTGCCCTGGGAGCGCACCGACCGGGCCGCGGCTCTGGCCGCGGACGCCGGCCTGCCGGAACCGCCGGCGGACTGAGCCGCCGCGCTGCCGACGAGCCGACCCAGGGATCGAGGGGATGGGCGAGACGCTTCGGGGTCGCGAGCAGGCGCTTGCACTCGGCGGTCTGCAGGCCGTCTTCGACGCCAACATCATCGGGATCGCGATCTCCGATCCCGACGGGCGGATCGTGGCCGCCAACGACTCCTACCTCGCCACGCTCGGCTTCTCACGGGCCGACCTAGCCGAGGGCCGCGTCGACTGGCGGACGGTCACGCCCCCCGAGTACGCCGAGGCGGACGCCAAGGCGCTCGACGAGTTCGCCCGGCGGGGCGTCTCGCCGCCGTTCGAGAAGGCGTACCTCCACCCCGACGGCCGACGCGTGCCGGTGGTCCTGGCCAGCGCCCGGATCCCGGAGACGGGCGGCATGGCCACCTTCGTGCTCGACATCAGCGGGCAGAAGGAGGCCGAGGAGGCGCTGCGGCGGAGCGAGGAGCGCTACCGGGAGCTGTTCGACGCGGCCGCCGCTGCGACCTTCGTCATCGACCGCGAGACGCTGCGCATCCTGGACGCGAACCGCATGGCGAACGCCCTCTACGGCTACACCCGCGATGAGCTGCTGCGCCTCACGGCGGCCGACCTCTCGGCGGAGCCTGAGGCCAGCGCGCGGTTCATCCGCTCGGTCATGGCGCGGCCGGGGAGCGACCCGCAGGTGGGCGAGCGCCTCCACCGGAGGAAGGACGGCTCGGTGTTCCCGGTCGAGTTCACCGCGCGCGTCCTCGAACGCGAGGGCCGCCAGGTCGTCCTGGTGGGCACCCGGGACATCACGCACCGACGGGCGGCCGAGGAGGCGATCCGGCAGCGCGCCCTCATCCTCAACGCCGCGCCGTTCGGCCTCACGGTGCACGCGAGCGACGGGCGGATGCTGTACGCGAATCCCCGCGCGGCGGCGATGCACGGCTACGGGGTGGAGGAGTTCGCAGCGCTGCCGCCGGCGAGCTACATGTCGGCGGGCGGAATCGCCGAGCTTCCGGGCGGCGCGCACGCCCCCTGGGGCCGGGGGATCGCGACCTACGAGGCGACGCACGTCCGCAAGGACGCCTCGCCGCTCGCGGTGGAGGTCACGGTCGTCCCGACGACGTGGGACGGGGCCGAGGCCGTGCTCGCCATCACGCTCGACGTCACGCAGCGGCGGCAGGCCCAGGCGGCCGTGGACCAGGCGCAGCGCGCGGAGATGGTCGGCCGCCTCGCGGGCGGCGTCGCCCACGACTTCAACAACCTGCTGACCGCCGTCGGGGGTCATGCGGAGTTCATCCTCGAGACCCTCGCCCTCGACGACCCGCGCCGGCCCGACGTGACCTCGATCCTCGACGCCACGGCACGGGCGGCCGATCTCACCCGGCAGCTGCTGGCCATCGGGCGGCGCGAGTTCCTCAACCCGAGCATCTGCGTGCCGGGCGACCTCGTGGAGCGGCTGCGGCCGATGCTCCGGAGCCTCGTGCCGGCCGACGTCTACCTGGTGCTGCGGCTGGACCCGACGCGAACCCGCGTGCGCGTGGACCGCGACCGGCTCGACAGCGCGCTCATCAACCTGGTCCTCAACGCCCGGGACGCGATGACCGGCAGCGGGACCCTCACGGTCGCCACGGAGGCCGTTCGGCTCGAGGCAGGCGACAACCGCCTGCGGGATGCTGCGGCTCCCGGAGACTACATGCGAGTGTCGGTGGGCGATACGGGGCAGGGGATCACGAAGGACCTGCTGCCCCACATCTTCGAGCCGTTCTTCACCACCAAGGCGCTCGGCCGCGGCTCGGGCCTGGGGCTGCCGTCGGTTGAGGGCTTCCTCGCGCAGTCCGGCGGCTGGGTCGCCGTGGACACGGCGCCGGGCGTCGGCTCGGTCTTCTCGCTGTACCTCGCTGCGGTGCCCGAGCCGGCCGTGGAGGAGGCGCCGTCCCCGGGGCCCGGCGTCTCGGCCGGCGGCGGCGAGACCGTCCTGCTGGTGGACGACGAGGTCGCGGTGCGCGCGATCACGGCCCGCCTGCTGCGCCAGCTCGGCTACCGCGTGATCGAGGCGGCAGACGGCGACGAGGCGGTCGACATCAGCCGTCGCACGCGGCTGGACGCGCTCGTGAGCGACGTCGTGCTGCCGGGCCTGTCGGGCCCCGACCTCGCCGCGCGCTGCCAGGCCGTCCAGCCCGGCCTGCCCGTGCTGCTGATGTCGGGGTACGCGCGCGAGTCGCTCCTGGACGAGGGCCGATCGATCGCCGGCTCGTCGTTCCTGGCCAAGCCGTTCACGCTCGAGGTGCTCGGGCAGCGGCTCCGGGACCTTCTCGCTGCGCACCCCGTCGAATCGTCCGGCCCCGACACCGGATAGGCCGCTACCTCTCGAGAATCCCGAGCGGCGTGCTGCCGCGCTCGCCCGACGCCCTGGCCTGGCGCGCGAGGACCGCCTGGCCGATCACGAGCAGCGTGAAGGTCACCAGCAGCATCATCGCGGCGATCGCGTTGGTCAGCGGCGTGATGCCCTGGTGGATCTGGCCGAACACGAACAGCGGCAGCGTCTGGGTGCGCCCGTTCACGAACGACGAGATGACGTAGTCGTCGAAGCTGAACGTGAACGAGAGCAGGAAGCCCGCCACGATCGCGGGCAGGAGCTGCGGGAAGGTCACCTGGCGGAAGGTGCGCCACGGCGTCGCGAACAGGTCGTAGCTCGCGTCCACCAGCGTCCGGTCCATGCCGGACAGGCGGGCGCGCACGATCAGCAGCACCAGGCTCAGGTTGAACAGCACGTGGGCCACGATGATCGACCACGCCCCGAGCGTGACCTGGGGGGCGTCCGCGCTGCCGCTGGCGAGGAACTCCAGCCACGGGTTCGCCCAGTCGCGCAAGCCCGAGAACAGCACCAGGGATGCGAGCGCGATCACGATCTCGGGGATGATCACCGACACGAACGTCAGGGCGTCGAAGAACATCCGCGTGCGCTTGCCGACGCGCTGGAGCCCGAGCGCCGCCATCGTGCCGAACGCCGTCGCCAGGACCGCGTTGACGAACGCGATCTGGAGGCTGTTCACGAGGGCCCGCTGCACCGTGAGGTCCGTGAGGGCCCGCTGATACCACTTGAGGCTGAACCCCTCCCAGTCGGTCACGTACCGTGTCGTGCCGTTGAAGCTGAACACGACCACGACCGCGATCGGCAGGAACAGGAACACGTACACCAGGCCGGCCTGCATCCGGAACCAGCCCTCGACGACCGGCGCCCACCGGTCGGTCGCGGGGCGCATCGGACGGGCGGTCACCGGGCGGCCCGCATCGCGCGGCGGGTCACAGGACGCTCACGTCGCGGCCGCCGCGGTTGCGCGTGGTGGTCCAGACGTAGAACGTCACGCTCACGAGCATGATGAAGATCAGGGTGACGGCCTTCGCCGAGCCCGCGGGCCAGTTGCGCGAGCCCAGGAAGTCGAGCTGCAGGACGTTGCCGATCAGGAACACCTTGCCCAGCCCGAGGATCGACGGGATCACGTACTCGCCCATCAGCGGGATGAACACGAGGATGCTGCCCGTGATCAGCCCCGGCATGGTGATCGGCAGCGTGATCTGCCGGAACGTGGCCCACCGGCTCGCCCCCAGGTCCTTGGAGGCCTCGAGCAGCGTCGGGTCGAGCCGCTCGAGCGTGACGTACAGCGGGAACACCATGAGCGGCAGGTAGTTGTAGACGATCCCGAGCAGGATCGCCCACGGCGAGCCCAGGATCGAGACGTCGACGCCGGTGAGCGCCTGGATCCAGCCCTCCACCCCGTCCGGGCCGAGGATGATCAGCCAGGCGATGGTGCGGATCAGGAAGCTCGTCCAGAACGGGATCACCAGCAGGACGAGCAGCAGGGTCTTGTGCTTCCCGGCCCGCGTCGCCAGGTAGTAGGCGAACGGGAAGCCGATCAGCAGGCACGCGAGCGTGCCGGTGACCGCGATCCACAGGCTCAGGATGAACGGGTCGGCGCGGGCGAACAGCGTCCCGTAGTTGTCGAGCACCAGCGCGGGCGCGTACCCGCCGTCGGGTCCCCGGACACCGAAGCTGTAGACCAC
This sequence comes from Chloroflexota bacterium, assembly GCA_021812735.1. The sequence goes on from JAKAMV010000049.1 coordinate 5,658, forward strand.
GACGATGGCGAGCGGCAGGACCAAGAGGACGAGGTACCAGAAGGTCGCGGGCAGCAGCAGGGCCGTCGTGAGCAGTCCGCCGCCGGTCGTCCGGGGGCTTCGGGCGGCGGCCCGGGGCTGGGCGCTCAGCGGATCACCCCTGCTTGAACTGGGCCCAGATGTCGGCGCGCTGCTGATTGCCGCTCTGGTCGGTTGCGACGGACAGGAGGCTCAGCTCGCTCTCGGGTACGTAGACCGCCGGGTTGTTCGCGAAGTCGGGCGGCAGGAGCGGCTTGGCCGCGTCGTTGCAGCTGGCGTAGCCGGCGTAGAGGCTCTCGGTCACCTGCTGCTTGGGGTCCTGGATCCAGTTGAGGAACGCGTAGGCGGCATTGGGGTCCGGCGCCCCGGCGAGCAGCACCCACGTGTCCACCCAGAAGATCGTGCCCTCCGTGGGGATCGCCCAGCCGGTGTCCTTGTACTTGCCCGACGGGTCGGACTGGAGGACGTACGCCGAGCCGTTCCAGGCCAGGCCCAGGACGGCCGCTTCCTTCTGCAGGGTGGTCGAGTAGTTGTCCGAGTCGATCGACTGTAGGTGCGGCCGCAGCGCCATGAGCTCCTGGCGGGCGATCTCGAGCTCGTTGTGGTCGGTCGTGTTCACGTCGAAGCCGTGGAGCCGGAGCGGCGCGACGAAGACGTCGCCGGGCGAGTCCACCACGAACGTCTTGCCCGAGTACTTGGTCTTGGCCAGGTCGAAGAAGTCCTTCCACGAGGTCATCGGGTCGGTCATCTGGTTGCCGCGGTAGATGATCCCCGTGGTCCCCCAGTCCTTCGGGACGATGTAGTCGTCGTTGGGGTCGAAGGGCAGGGTCAGGAACCGCTGGTTCACCAGCGACAGGTTCGGCAGGCGGCCCTTGTCGAGCTTCTGCAGGAACCCCTGCTTCGCGAGCGTGGCCGAGAACTCGGCCGTCGGCACCGCGATGTCGTACTGGCCCTTGCCGCCCGCCTGGAGCTTGGCCAGCATCTCCTCGTTCGAGGCGAACGTGGTCTGGGTCAACGTCAGGCTGAACTGGTCCTGGAACGCGGTCAGGTTGTCGGGGCTGAAGTAGTCGGACCAGTTGTAGAGGTACAGGTTCTGCTCGAGCGCGTACGAGGGCACCGGCGTAGCCGCGGGCGCCGCGGTCGGCGCGGCGCTCGCTCCGGCGCTTGCGGGCGGGGCTGGCGTCGGGGCGCTGCTCGCGGCCGCCTGACTGGGCGGCTGCGACGGCACCGACGGGGCGCAGGCCGCGAGGAACGCGGCGGTGCCGGCCAGCGCGGCGCCGGTCATGAACCGCCGGCGGCTGATCGTCGCCCTCGCGATGTCGAGCTGGTACTGCCGCAGCGCCTCGTCCATCGAGCGTCCTCCTTGGATCGGTCCGGTTCAGGGAGTTGGGTCGCTGGTCCGGTGTCAGGAGGTGAGCACGAGGGCCGCATCCTTGTGCCACCACACGCAGACGGACTCGCCCGGGCCGAATGCCCGGGTCGCCTGGCCGAGTGACTGCGCCTGGACGCGCGTGATGAGCTCACCCATGCCGGGCACGTCCACGCGGTACTCGTTCTGGTCGCCGAGGTAGGTGCCGCTCAGCACACGGCCGGGCAGGCCTGCCCAGCCGGGCTCCTCGGCGGGCGGGGCGGCGCCCTCGCCAGTCAGCAGCACGCTCTCCGGGCGCAGGGCCAGCGTGACCGCCGCCCCGGCGGCCGGGCGATCGCCGTTGGTCAGGCGGCCTGCGAAGCGGAGGCCGCCGTCGATCTCGACGCCAAGGGCGCCCGACGCATCCGGCGCGCCGGTCGTCTTGGCTTCGATGAAGTTGGAGCTGCCGATGAAGCCCGCGACGAACCGGTTGACCGGGTTCTGGTAGAGCGACTCGGGCGCGCCCTGCTGCTGGATGCGACCGTCGCGCATGACGACGATCACGTCGCTCATCGTCAGCGCCTCCTCCTGGTCGTGGGTGACGTAGATGAAGGTGATCTGGACCTCGTGCTGGATCTGCTTGAGCTCGATCTGCATCTCGTGCCGGAGCTTGCGGTCGAGGGCGCCCAGCGGCTCGTCGAGCAGCAGCACGGCGGGCTGATTGACGAGGGCTCGGGCGAGGGCGACGCGCTGCTGCTGCCCGCCCGACAGCTCCCAGGTCCGGCGGTTCTCGTAGCCGCCGAGGCGCACCAGCTCCAGCGCCTCGCCAACGCGCCGCGCCTCCTCCGCCTTTGAGGTCCTCCGCTGGCGCAGGCCGTAGCCCACGTTGCGGGCCACGTTCATGTGCGGGAACAGCGCGTAGTTCTGGAAGACCGTGTTGACGTTGCGGTGGTAGGGCGGCACGCCGGCCACGGGCGCCCCGGCCAGGTAGATCTCGCCCGCGGTCGGCTGCTCGAAGCCGGCGATCATCCGGAGGGTGGTCGTCTTGCCGCAGCCGGACGGGCCCAGGAACGAGTAGAACTCGCCGCGCTGGACGGAGAGGTCCATCGCGTCCACGGCCGTGACGTCGCCGAACCGCTTGGTCACCTTGTCGATCCTGACGTCGGACGCATCGCCGATGCCGGGGGTGAGCGGGCCCGCGGTGTCGGTCATGGTCGGGGCAGTCCTCGGGGTGACGCGCGGCGGTGGACCAGGCGGGCCTGGACCGACGTTCCGCGGATCGTACGAAGATGCAACTGTTCGCGTCAACGTGTTGTCGCGCGATTTCGCCACGGACTTCGCACGTCTCGCCATCCGGAACGAGGCGATTCGCACGCTCCGCGCGCAGGGCTGCGCGGCTGGCGCGGCGGCCCGCCCCGGGTCCGTGCGGCCCCCTGGGGTCCGTAGAATGGCCGGATGGACGTCGTGGTCATGGCCGGGGGCGGCGGCACGCGGCTGCGGCCGCTCAGCACGAGCGCCCGCCCGAAGCCCTTCCTTCCGTTGCTGCCGGGCGGCCAGACGCTGCTCCAGCGGACGGTCGCCCGGCTTCGCGGTCCGGAGACCGCTGCCGCGCTGGACGTCTCGGTCGTCGTGTCGGCGGCGTGGGCGCCCCTGGTGGCGGACCAGGTGCCCGGAGTGCGGCTGATCGTCGAGCCCGAGGGCCGCAACACCGCAGCCGCGATCGCGCTGGCCGCTCTGGAGCCGGACCGCGACCCAGCGTCCGTGATGGGCGTCCTGCCGGCCGACCACCGGATCGACCCGGCGCGCGAGGACGTCTTCCGGGCCGTGCTCGCGACGGCGGCGGCTGAGCTCGCGACCGGGGCGTTCGGCATCGCGTCGCCGCTCGTGACCCTGGGCGTCCAGCCGACGCGCCCGGCCACGGAGTACGGCTACCTCCGCCCAGACGTCGCACGGGGGGCGTCGGTGGACGGGCTGCGCGCCTATCCGCTGGAGGCGTTCGAGGAGAAGCCCCGCCCCGACCGCGCCCGGGAGTTGATCGCGATGCCCGGCGTCGCCTGGAACGCCGGCATGTTCCTCTGGCGGCGGCATGCCATCGTCGAAGCGCTCGAGCGCCACGCCCCCGAGATCGCAGACGGCGTTCGACGCGGTCTCGCCGACGATCTTGCCGCGGCCTACGCGTCGCTCCCGAGCCGCTCGATCGACTATGCCGTGATGGAGCCGGCGGCCGCGGCGGGGACCGTCGTGATGGCCGCGATGGACGTGGGCTGGACCGATGTCGGGACCTGGCCGGCACTGCTCGAGGTGCTGGGCGCCCCGGGGATCGACGGCGGCGTGGTCGAGGCCGGCGACGAGGCGTTCGCGGCGGCCGGCGACCTGGTGGTCCGGCGGGCCGGCGGACGGCCCGTCGTCGAGGACGCGACCCCCGGCGTGTTCTGCCCCGATGCTCCCGCCGCCCTGCTCCGACAGGCGGCCCGGGCCCGGTCGGTCGTCGAGTCGCTGCTGGAGCGGTGCGCGGTGGCGGAGGCCCACGACTGACCGCCTGCCGCGGTGGAGGCGCCCAGTCCCGGACGCGAACAACGCCGTTCCGAGCGGGCCGGGCGCGTTGGCGCGGCCAGGCCGACCTGCCCTCGAACTGTCGCCGCATGCGCCGCTTGTCCGGCCCGCGACGCTCCGCTTCGGGGGGGTGCCACGGCGGCCCTTGGGGTGTAGGCTTGAGCCGCGACCGCTATCACCGGACGAGCGGACCCGACCGGACGGCGGCCCTCGTGGACGCCCCGCACGGGGCGACTGGAGGTACTGCGACGATGCACTCCTCTCTCATCGGCAAGGTCGAGAAGGCGAATCGCTACGCTCGGGAGCTGGACCGGATTTCGATCGAGCGGATCGCCCTGACGTTCCGTGGGGACAACGACACCCATCACGTCAGCCTCGACGCCGGCGTGTGGCATTGCACCTGCCACTACTTCGAGAGCTGGGGTTCCTGCGTTCACCTCCTCGCACTGCAGAAGATCATGGGTGTGATGCTGCCCGAGGAGGCGCAGACATCGATCTTCAACGCGACCGGAGCCGCTGCCATCGCCTGAGCAGCGGCGGGCCGGTTTCCCGGCCCGCACCCGAGGTTCGCTGCCTGACCGCCGCCGGCCGCGCTCGACGCGCCGGCGGCGCGGCATGTCCGGGGCTCACGGGACCACCGTGAGATGCCAGAAGTAGGTGGCGTTCGCTCCGGGGCCGAACGATGCGGTGACCCGCAGTGACCAGTCGCCGCCAGTGGACGGGGCCCCGACCGAGACGACGCCGCTGCCGGCCGCCTCACCGGTCGGGCTGCCCGCCGTGCCGTCGGCGACGGTGGCCCAGGCCGCAGTCCACGAGAGCGGCACGAGGGCCCCGAACATCACTGTGAGCGAGGAGCCCTCCGACGCCGTTGCCAGTTCTGGCCCGACAACCCACGGCGCGTCCGTCCCGCCGCCGGCCCAGGTGTAGGAGCCGAGCTCCCCTCGGGCGGTCCGCCCGGCGACGAGGCCGCTGAGCACCCCGGCGGGAGGGCTTTCGGGGAGGGTCGAGGCCGCGGGCGGCGACCCTCCCTCGGGCACGGCCTCTGCGCTCGGCGTCCCGGTCGCCGGGGCGGTGCTCGCCGGGCCGGCGGGCCCAGACGGAGCGGCGGTCCACCCGTCGGTCGCGGGCGGCGGGCTGCCCGCGACGCGCGGGGTCGTCGGGCTCCCGGCGCACGCTGTGACCAAGGCCGCCAGGCCAACGACGGCGCCGAGGCGCGCGGCCCGGTCCAGGACGGTCATCTCGAACTGCCCCCCTGCTCGGACGCGGCCGTGTCCACGCGCTGCGGGCACGGCATGCTGGTGCAGCTGACAGTGACGGTCACCGATGACGACGTCGATGCGCGCACGCCCTCACTCGCTGGCTTGCGGAACACGGCCCGGTAGTCCTGGGTGCTGCTCGGCGCCACGGTGGCCCTGTAGGTGCCGGCGGTGCTCCCCGAGGACATCGTCGCCAGGTCCGCCCAGGTGGTGCCCGACCTCCGCTGGAGCACGACGACCCGCCCGGCCATCGGGTTGCCGGCCAGCCGCCCGCTGCCGGCGCTCTGGAGGGTGGCAGTGAACGTCACCGACGCGCCCAGCTTGGCGGCCGTCGACGAGGCCGCGAGCGTGAGGCCCGTTGGGATGTCGAGGCACGTGGAGTACGGCGTGGTCCAGGTGGCCACGTCGTACACCTGCTGGAGGGTGGCGACGTCGCAGCGCCCGAAGGCACTGGCGCTCCAGCCCACCTGCGGCCGAGCGTGGCTGTACGTCTGCACGACCGCGTCCGCGTAGTCGGCGTCGCCCGGCAGGTTCATGTGGTGGTCAAGTCCCGACACGTGCCCGAGCTCGTCGATCGTGATGGTCTCTGCCCGGTAGCAGCCGTTTGGGCTGCCGGTCATCTCGCACCAGCTCAGGGTGCCCCAGTCGTAGCGGTGACCGTTCTCGCGGAACCACAGGTGCCAGTACCCGCGGGCCGGGTCGCGCGAGAAGCAGGCCAGCCCGTTGACGCCGCACGGATTGCTCGTGCCGTACGAGACCGCGTTCGGCGCGGCGCCGCTGTAGGCGTAGGACGGCGCCCGTGAGCCCCGGCTGACGTTGGTGTCGGCAGCCGCGGCGCTCACCGCCGTCCGGATGAGCGAGGGCGGCACGGCGCCGGCAGCCCAGCCGTACGCGAGCGTCGTGTCGATGGGCCAGGCCGGCGCGAGCGCGGGATCGGGAGTGGCTGCGAGCGTGGCGCCAGCCGTCGCAGCGAGCAGCCACAGGGCGGCCCCGGCGGCGAGACGTCGATTCATCGAGCGCGTGGTCACGGGAGCACCTCGCCGGCGGACAGCTGGAGGGAGGACGGGTCGAGGAAGCGGATGGCGGTCGGATCGGTCACGCGCCCTCCGGGTGCCACTGCGACGCTCCCGTCGGGCGCCTCGGCGCCGGATTCGGCGGTGGAGGCGGCGAGGATCGGGGCGAGCCCTGCCGAGCCCTGGACGCCGGTCTCGGACGTTTGGCCCCCGAGCCGCAGCACCCCGAGCCTGCCGCCGCCCATGAGCACGATCGCGCCTGCCCCGCCGGGCGCCACGACCGCGGCTCCGTTCGCCTCGCCAAGTCGAGTCGAGTCGCCTGACGCCAGGTCGATCGAGTCGATCGCGCACGGCAGGCCGTCGCAGGCCTCCAGTACGACGAGCCGCTGGTCCGCCAGCCCGACTGCCGGACCGGTGCCGGCGGCGGTCGACGATCGACCCGTGACCGGGTCGACGACCCGCGTCCGGCAGGCGCGCTCGCCGCACGCGCTCACCACCACGCGCCCGTCATCGACGGCCAGCACGCTGGTCGAGAACGTGACCCCGTACTCCGGGTCTGCGGGGAGGCCCGCCACCAGCGGTGCGGCCTCGGCCGTGGCGAGGTCTCGTGCCCAGACGCCGAGATCCAGTCGCGTCGCCCGATCCACGCGGTGCTCGTAGGCGCGGGCCCCACCCGGCGCCAGCACAGCGCTGCGGACGACGTCCGACGACGTGGCGACCGTGGTCCAGCAGCCCAGAGCCGCGTCGAGCGTGCGGAGCCGCGAGCGCTGGCCGTCGTCGTCGCCCACCAGAACGCGCCCGCCCACCGGGCCTGAGGCGAAGGACTCCGGCGGCAGTGACACCGACCAGCGGGCCGATGCCGCGCCGACCGTCAGCCGCTGGCCCGCGAGGGTCCCGGACGCGTCCAGGAGCGGCTCGAGGCGATACCAGGCGGGCCCGGCCGCGGCAGTGGTCCTGCCTGCGTCTGCCGGGCACGACCGCTCGACCGGCGGTCGAGCCATGGGCTCCGCCGGTGCCCTCGCCGCCAGGGCGACGCCCGGAGGCGCCGGCTGCGCAAGGGCACCGGCCGCCGCCAGGGCCAGCGGTCCGGCGAGTGCCAGCCATCGGATCCGTCCTGCAAGCTCCATCGAGCCTCTCCTCCGGCGGGAGTGCGATCTGGCGGGAGGAGGCGGTAGCCCAGATCATCGCCAGAGGGTCTTATCGGCCGCTTACGCCCCTTGGCGGTGCTACCCTGTCGCCGTCAACGGGGCCGCAGGGCCCCTGCAGTACCGACGCGCCACGGTCGCGAAGCCGGTGCAAGTCCGGCACAGTCCCGCTACGGTGACTGCCCTCTCGGGGGCGGAAGTCCGGTCGCCGGCCCGGCGTGCCGCTCGAGCCTTCGAGAGAAAGGTCAGGCGCACCGTGCGATCCACCGCCTGACCCCCGGCTTCTGCCCCGAAGCCCGGGGGTCCGTCATTCCTCCCTCATCCTGTCGGAGCTCCTTGTGGACGCACGCCTCACCGCACCCCGCGCCCGTCGCGCCGTCGCCTCGCTCGCCTTCGCCGTCCTGCTCGGCGCCTGCAGCGCGACGCCGGCCGCGACGCCCCTGCCGTCAGCAACCCCACTGCCCTCAGTCCTGCCGACGGCCGCCCCGTCGCTCGCGCCGACCGAGGCCCCCTCTGCGACTGCCCAGGCGGCGACCTTCCCGGTCACCGTGACCGACGACGAGGGGACGAAGGTCCAGATCGCGGCCCAGCCCACCAGGATCGTGTCGCTCATGCCGGCCGTGACCGAGACCCTGTTCGCCCTCGGTGTCGGCAGCGACGTGGTCGGCAAGGCGCAGGACATCTACCTGTACCCGCCCCAGGCCAGCGCCGTGCCGGACTTCGAGAAGTTCGACAACGGCGCCGTGTCCGTCGACGTCGAGAAGATCGTGGCCGCCAAGGCCGACCTGGTGATCGCCGGCGGCAACTTCGGCACGCCGGCCGACACGATCAAGCAGCTGCGCGACCTCGGCATCCCCGTGATCGTGGTCTACGCGCCCACCGTGGCGGGCGTCCTCGCCGACAACACGCTCATCGGCACCGCGGTGGGCGAGCCGGCCCAGGCCGCGGCGATCAACGCCGGCATGCAGGCCGCGTTCAACGCGGTCGAGGCGGCCGTGGCGAGCGCGCCCAAGCCGAAGGTGTACTACGAGATCGGAGACGGCTACGCGCCGGCCGACCAGTCGTTCACCGCCGAGATGATCACCGACGCTGGCGGCACGCCCGTGACCTCCGGCTCCACGACCGACTGGTCGCTATCCGCCGAGAAGCTCATCGCGGCCAACCCCGACATCATCCTGCTCGCGGACGGGACCCCCGTCGCCCAGGCGACCAAGCGGCCCGCCTGGTCCACCATGAGCGCCGTCAAGAACGGCAAGGTCGCCACGATCGACGACACCACGATCTCGCGGCCCGGTCCCCGCCTCTTCCTTGGGCTCCAGCTGCTGGCCGCTGCCATCCACCCGGAGCTGACCATCCCGCAGGCATCTCCGATCCCGGCCGTCCCGTGACCCCGGGCGTCGTGACCGCGGGCGGCACCGGGGCCCAGCTCCGGACTGCTGCCCGCGGCCGCGACCGCCGTTTCTGGCTGGTCGTCGGCGGCACGGCCGCGCTCGTCGTCGGCGCCATCCTGGGCACGGCCTTCGGCAGTGTCAGCGTGCCGTTCGGCGACACCGTGACCATCGTCCTCGACAAGGTGCTCGGCACCCACCTGTCCACCGCAGACGCCGCAACGGCCGCGATCGTCTGGGACCTGCGCGTCCCGCGGGTGCTGCTCGCGATGACCGTCGGCACCGCGCTCGCCGTTGCCGGGGCCACGTTCCAGGGCCTGCTGCGGAACCCGCTGGCGGACCCGTACGTGCTGGGCACCGCGTCCGGGGCGGCGCTGGGCGCGGCCATCGGCCTGCTCCTCCCGATCCAGGTCTACGCCTTCGGCCTCGGCCTGCCCAACGTGTTCGCCTTCATCGGCGCCACGGTGTCCATCACGGTCGTCTACCGCCTGGCTCGGGTGACCGGGCTCGCGCCGCTGACCGGCCTGCTGCTGACCGGATATGCCGTCGCGTCGCTGCTGGCGGCCGGCCTCACGATGGCGATGTACCTCTCCGGCGCCGCCCTGCGCCAGATCTTCAACTACCTGCTGGGCAGCTTCGAGCAGGCGTCCTGGGAGCGGGTCGCCGGCGCGCTGCCCATCGTGCTGCTGGGCGCGATCCTGATCGCCACGCGGGCGCGCTCGCTCAACGGCCTGCTGCTCGGCGAGCAGGCGGCGGCGCACCTGGGCGTGAACGTGGAGCGTGAGCGGCCGCTGCTGCTGGGCCTGGCGTCGCTGGTGACGGCGGCGGCCGTCACCGTGTCGGGCCTGATCGGCTTCGTGGGCCTCGTGGTCCCTCACATCGTCCGGCTGCTCACCGGGCCGAATGCCCGCGCGGTGATCCCCGTCTCGGCGCTGTGGGGGGCGGTGCTGCTCGTCTATGCGGACCTCGTCGCGCGCGTCGTGGGCGACATCCCCGTCGGCGTCGTCACCGCGCTCATCGGGGCGCCGTTCTTCCTCGTCCTGCTGCGCCGGGCGCGGACGGGGTACGAGCTGTGACGGCGGCGATCTGGCTCGACGGCGTCACCGTCGAGTCGCGCGGCCGCGCCATCCTGCGTGACGTGTCGCTCCGCGTCGAGTCGGGCGAGCGGGTCGCCCTGGTCGGCCCCAATGGTGCCGGCAAGTCCACCCTGCTGCGCGTGGTCTCGGGCGTGCTGCGCCCCCACGCGGGGCGCGTGGAGCTGGGCGGGCTGCCCGTGGGCGCCATGGACCGGGGCGCGGTGGCCCGACGCCTCGCCGTTGTTCCCCAGCAGACCGCGCTGCCGTTCTCGATGCGCGTCGAGGAGGTCGTGGCGCTCGGACGCCTGCCGCACGAGGACGGGCTCCGGGGTGCGCGACCCGCCGACCGGGCCGCGGTTGCGGCGGCAATCGACCGCGTCGGCCTGGGCGGGCTGCTGGGCCGCGACGCGCGCGAGCTGTCGCTGGGCGAGCGGCAGCTGGTGCTGCTCGCGCTCGCGGTGGCGCAGGGATCGCCGGCGCTGCTCCTCGACGAGCCCACCGTGCACCTCGACCTCCGCCACCAGGTCGAGGCGATGGAGCTCATGCGCGACCTCAACGAGCGCGACGGCACGACGCTCATCGCCGTCCTCCACGACCTCGCTCTCGCGGCGCACTTCTTCCCCCGCCTGGTGCTGCTCGACCACGGCCGGCTGGTCGCCGACGGCGCGCCGGACGCCGTGCTGACGGACGCTCGGGTGCGGGACGTGTTCGGGGTGCCGCCGGCGCTCGTCCGTCTCGCGGCGTCGCCGGGCTGAGTCCCGCCGACCCGACGAGGGGCCGGATGGCACGCGCGGCGCGCGGCGGGTACGCTTGCGGGATGAGACGCGCTCCGGCCCTCGCCTTCCTCGTCGCGCTGCTGGCCGCTGCCTGCGGCGGGACCACCCCGTCAGGCGCCACCGGGTCGTCCCCCGCGACCGCGCCGACTGCGGCCGCCAGCGCGGCGCCGGGCACGCAGAGCGGAGCCCCCGAGAGCGGCGGTCCGGCAACGTCGCAGGCGCCCGGGGCAAGCCCGGTCGAGTCGGCCTCACCCGAGCCCGTGTCGTCGGACGTCCCGTCCGGCTCGCCGACGCCGTCCTCGTCGGTGCCTGGGATCGGGTCCGCCGGGATCTGCTCGGGCAGCGCTGACAACCAGGCGTTCTATGCGCACCTCGCGGCCTCGGTCAGCTGGGACGTGTACTGCGCGGTGCTCCCCAAGGGCTGGGTCGTGTCGGCCGGCCAGTACCGCCTCGCGAACGGCGGCAAGCTCACGATCACCTACAAGGGGCCGGACGGCGCCACCGTGTCCCTCTCGGAGGGCTCGTTCTGCACCGACGGCACCGGCTGCGTCCCGTCCGGAAGCGACGCCGGCGACGCCCCCTTCGGTGCCCTGCCGGGGACCCTGGTGACCACAGACGCCGGCGGGTATGCCATCGTTGTGGCCCGCGGGCAGCAGCCGAGCTGGCTGATGGTCACGAGCGGGCTTGACCAGGCCACCACGATCTCATTCGCGGCGGCGCTCGCCCGCGTCGGCGGCTGATCTCTCCCCCGGGCGAGGGGGCGGCGCCCTCGGTCCCCGAACCCCGCGCGTCCCCCGTCCGCGGGGCCGAGTCGCCCCCGGATCCGGCGACCTGCGGCCCGCGGCCGGGCCACCTCCGGCCCTCGGCCCCCAGGCAGGCGCTGCGGCATCCTGCCCACGCGTCCGCGGATCGGAGCCCAATCCCATGCCTGAACGCGCGCCCTGCCGCGCCCTCGTCCGCCTCGCCCTGATGAGCGCCGCGGCACTCGCCCTCGGCGCCTGCGCTGGACCGCTGGCCTCGCCCTCGCCGGTCCCGGCGGCATCGGACAGCAGGACGGAGCCGCGGAGGCTCGACGACTTCACCGCGGTGTCGGTGGACGGCCCGCTCAACCTCGTCCTGGCGACCGGGGCCGTCGGCTCGGTCGACGTGGAGGCCGCCTCGAATGTGCTGCCGCTGGTCCAGACCGACGTCAACAGCGGCGAGCTCGACGTCTCCGTAGCGCCGCCCGGGTTCACCTCCGCCAAGCCCGTGACCGTGCGCATCACCTCGCCGACGGTGACCTCGGTGCCGCTCGAGGGCGGCGCGACGGGCACGGTCGAGGCGATGGGGAAGTCGCTCTCGGTGTCCGTGTCGGGCGGCTCTGCGCTCAAGGGCATCGGCGCCGTGGCCCAGCTGACCGTCACCGTCCTCGGCAGCTCAGCGGCGGAGCTGGGCGACCTCTCAGCGGACACGGGGACGATCTCGGCCGCCGGCGGCGCCAGGGCGACGCTGCGGGTCGCAAGGCAGCTGACCGGCACCGTCGACGGCGGCTCGATCGTGACGCTGGCCGTCGCGCCCGACGCCAAGTCGGTGTCGGTGACGGGGGGCGCGCAGCTCGTCCTCCCGTAGCCGCGAGGATCGCCCGGGAGCCGAGCGCGGGACCGTTGTGTCAGGGGACGCGCGGAACCTCGGGCAGGCGCGCCAGCGCGTCCACGAACCGGGCCATCATCCGCGCCGCCGCCGCAAGGTCGTCGATGCGGATGTTCTCGTCGGGCGCGTGCGCGCGGCAGTCGGCGCGCCCGGCTCCCAGCGACACGCACGGCACGCGGTGGCGAGCGCACACCTGGGCCATCGGCACGGTGCCCGCCATCGACACGCCCAGGGTGGCCTCCATGCCGGCCACCTGGCTCGAGACGGCTGCCGCCGTGGCCACGACCACGTGGTCCGGTGGCGTCCACCACGCCGGCTCACCCTCGCGGCCGCGGATCTCGACGTCGCTGAACCCGCGGTCGTCGAGGTGTCGCCGGACGGCCGCCAGCACCTGGTCGGGATCCTGGTCGGGAACGATCCGCACGTCCAGGCGCGCGCACGCCTCGGCGGGCGTCACGGTCTTGGGCGTGGTCCCGGTGTGGCCCGCCCACAGGCCCTGCAGGTTGAGCGTCGTCTCGAAGGTGAGTGCCTCCATCGCGGCGACGCCGTCGAGGCCACCGAGGAAGCGGTCCACGGCCCAGTCGGCGCGGATGTCGTCGAGGTCCTGCCGGTCCTGCGCCGCGATCACGGCCAGCTGGGCGTCGGTCGGCGGACGCCTGCCTTCGCCGAGGCCCTCGATCGCCGGGCGCCCCTCCGCGTCCCAGAACGTCGCGAGGGCCGCCACCAGGCGGTGGCCCGCGTTGGGCAGCACCACAGAGAGGCTCGAGTGCGCATCGTGGGCCAGCGTCCGGACGCCGAGCTCGAAGACGACGATGCCCTTGCCGCCGCCCACCACGCCGGGTCGGCCGGTCAGGTCGAGGCCGCCGCCCTCGATCAGCGCCGCATCGGCCTCGCGCAGCCGCGGCGACAGGTCGAGCAGCCCGTCGAGCGCGCCCGACCCGGTCTCCTCCTGGCCCTCGACCAGGAAGCGGACCCGGCAGGGGAGCGGGCCGATGGCGTCCCGGTAGGGCTCGAGCGCCCACAGCCGCGGCAGGAACTCGCCCTTGTTGTCGGTGGCGCCGCGCGCCCAGACGCGGCCGTCGCGCACGTCGGGCTCGTAAGGCGGCGTCGTCCACAGCTCGAGCGGGACCGCGGGCTGGACGTCGTAGTGCTGGACCCCGGTCAGCGTGCGCGGGCCGTCGCCCAGCTCGCCGACCACGAGCGGGGGCACGCCGTCGAGCTCGAACACCTCGACGGTCGCGCCCGCGGCGGCCAGCCGACGCGCCGTCCAGTCGGCGGCGTCACGCAGGGCGGCCATGTCGCCGCCCTCGGACGGGATGGCCAGGTAGTCGACGAGCTCCTGGGTCCACTGGGGCAGGCGGGCCTCCACGAGCGCGTCGAAAGCGGCCCAGTCGGGGCCGCCTGCCGTGGCGTGACCCCCTATCGCGGCGTCGGGCATTGAGCGGATCTCCCCGGGACTGCTCTCGGCGCTCACGAGCGCTTGCGCTCGAGGTCCAGGAACGGCAGCTCGACGACGGTTGCGCCGACGCGGCCGCGGCGACCCTCGACGGTCCACTCCACCTGGAGCCGCGCGCCGACGCGATCATGTCGGGCTGGGACGGAGGCGAGCGCGATGGCCTGCTTGAGGATCGGGCTCCAGCCGTGCGAGGTGACCCTCCCGACCTGGCGGCCGTCGGCGAAGACGGGGACCGGGGCGCGGTCCACGGTGGGCGACACCGAGGGCGGCAGGCCCTGGGCGTCGAACAGCGCCTCGATGCCGTGCCAGTCGAGCTGGAGGCCGACGAGCCGCCGCGACGGGCCGCCCGCCGCCTGCTCGGCCTGCAGCGCCCGCCTGCCGACGTAGTCCGCCTTGTCGAACCTGACCAGCCTGCCGAGGCCGACCTCGAATGGGCTGTAGTTCTGCTCCGGGTTCATCGCGTGGCGGGCGGACGTGTAGTCCGCCTCGAGCATGATGAGGCCGGCCTCGAGCCGGGTCACGTCGAGGGCCAGCATGCCCGCGGGCCGGATCGCCCACGACTTGCCGACCTGGAACAGCCGGTCCCAGACTGCCTCGGCGTGCTTGGCGGGGATCCACAGCTCGTAGCCCAGGTCTCCGGTGTAGCCGGTGCGGCTGACGTCGACGCCCACGCCGGCGATCGCGGAGGCGCGGCGCCAGAAGTAGCCCAGGCCCGACCAGTCCTCGCCGCTCGCCGCCTCGAGCACGGCCCGGCTGAACGGGCCCTGGAGCGCCAGCGCGGCTAGCGACTCGGAGACGTCCTCGACGTGGACGTCGAGCCCGGCCGAGTTGAGGGTCAGCCAGCGGTACTGCGGGTCGGCGGCGGTCCAGCGGAGCTCCTGCTCGCCCACCCGGTGCACGGTGCCGTCATCGATCACCTTGCCGTGCTCGTCGCACCAGGGCGTGTAGAAGACGTGGCCCACCTTGAGCCTGGTGGCGTCGCGGGTGATCACCCGGTCGGCCAGCGTGATCGCGTCCGGCCCGGTGATGCGGTACTTGTAGAGTGGACTGACGTCGATGACGGCCGCCGCCTCGCGGATCGCGTTGTACTCGATGTCGTGGAAGTCGGCGTAGACGGACGACGCCCAGTAGCCGGACCACTCGCGCCACTGCATCTTGCGATTGAGGGCCGCGGCCCGGGGATGGAAGGGGGTGCCGACGCTCACGCAAACCTCCAGCGCTGGTGACCGGGGAAGTATGCATGAGATCTATGCAGGCTGGATAGCGCCGCAGGCTGCCCGGCGGCACCCCGAGACCGGGCCCAGACGTCACGGGCCGGGGCCAGCGGGCGTCCGAGACCATGCCGTGCTGAACGATCCTGGCCCCTCCCCCGCGACCCGCCGCCGCCGT
Source organism: Chloroflexota bacterium (assembly GCA_021812735.1). The sequence continues at coordinate 20,705 of JAKAMV010000049.1, forward strand.
CCGGCGTTGCTCCTGCTCCTCCTCCTGGCAGTGCTGGCCGAGTGCCTGGACGCGAGCCCTGCGGCCGCCGCCGGAGTGTCCGGAGGATTGCGGGCAGGCACCACCCAAGAACCGCCCGCGGTCGTCCTCAGCCGCGGCCCGCGGGATCGCAAGGTCGTCGCGCTCACCTTCGACGACGGCTACAACCCGACCACCTGCGGGGCGCTGGTGGACCTGCTGACGGAGACCGAGACGCCGGCCACCTTCTTCCCCAACTCGGTCAACGTGGTCGGGGCGCCGACACTGTGGCGACGCGTCGCGTCGCTGGGCTACCCGATCGGCAACCACACAGCCACCCACCCGTACCTGCCCGTGCTCACCTACCAGCAGCAGTGGAGCGAGATCACATCCGACCGGGTTGCCCTCGAGAGGGTCATCGGCGAGCAGTCGCTCTCGGTCTTCCGGCCGCCGTACGGCGCCTACAGCCCGGAGACGCTGGTTGCGGCTCACGCCGCGGGCTACGGGATCGTGCTCAACTGGGACACCACGTTCGCCGACTCCTCGCGGCGTCCGAACGGGCAGCCCTGGCCCCTCGCGTCGTATGTGCGGGCAGCCAGCCGCGGCACGAACGGGTCGGTCGTCCTCGGTCACTGCGGCAGCCCCATCGACCTCGCCGCGCTGCCGGCCGTGATCACCTCGTACCGGGCGCGCGGCTTCACGTTCATCACGGTGCCCCAGCTGCTCGGCCTGCCGGGGGCGGCGCCGATGCACTTCACGGCGCCGCGGCCCACGCGGCCGCGGACCGGCTCGACGCCGCTCTGACCCGCGGCCTGCGGTGGGCAGGCCCCCGGTTGCGGGATCGTCCGGCTCTGCCGCCGCGTCGCTGCGAGCTGGAGCAGGTGGCGGGCCGCGCCGCGCCGGGGTGGTCGCGTCTGCCACGATGGACGCATGACTGATGCCGCCAACCCGTTTCTCGGCCATGCACACCGCCGTCCGGCCGTCGATGCGGCCGACGCCGCCCGGCTCCTCCGGGAGGCGTTCGGGGTGCAGGCCGAGCTCGTCGAGCTGTGGAGCCACCAGGACCGCAACTTCCGCGTGGCCACGCCGACGGGCCAGCGGTTCGTGCTCAAGGTCGCGCGCGAGGGGCTGGGCCGTGCGGCGCTCGAGGCGGAGAATGCGGCGATGCTCCGCGCCGCGGCGGCCGCGCTCCCGTTCGAGGTGCCCGTGCCGCAGCCGGCGGTCGACGGATCGCTCGTGGTCCGCGTCGGGACCGCGTCCGGCGCCGAGCACGACCTGCGGCTCGTGACCTGGCTCGACGGCGAGCCCGTGGCCGACGGGCACCTGCCCGCGTCCTTCCTGCGTGCGCACGGGGCGATGGCCGCCCTGATCGCCCGGGCGATGGACGGCTTCGACCACGCGGCTCTGGACCGGACGCTCCAGTGGGACGTGCGCCACGCGGGCGCGGTCGTGGCGGCGCTGGCCGGGTTCGCCGGCACGCGCGAGCGGCGCGACCTGCTGGAGGCGTCGATGGACCGCGCGGGCGCGGCGCTGGCCCCGCTCTCGGCCGACCTGCGGGTCCAGGCGGTCCACCAGGACGTGACCGACGTCAACACGCTCGTCCGGCGCGACGACTCGGGGCGCCCGGTCCCCATCGGCCTCATCGACTTCGGCGACCTGTCGCGCACCTGGCTCGCCGCCGAGCTTGCGGTCACCCTGGCGGCCGACGCCTACCACGCGCTCGAC